>CACZQD010000077.1 GCA_902783215.1 uncultured Erysipelotrichaceae bacterium | reverse complement strand
AGTAGATGCATGGGCAATAGACAAATTTACAAGTACAGATTTAAGAGAAGTCGAAGGATATAAAGCTAGATTAGTAAAAAAGGAAGAATTGAGAAGTCAATTTTATCCAAGTTGTAGTGAGAGTGCAACATGGTGTCCAAAAGAAAGTACAACACCCAGTTGGTTATATGACCCGAATTCTGAATATTGGTATTGGACAATGACTCCATTGAATAACTCTTCCTCGTCTGTGTGGTTCGTGTTCATCGATGGCAGCTTGGACATCAACGGCGTCTACGGCGGCACCGACAACGGCGCTATTCGTCCAGTTATAAATCTCTATAAATCTAAACTCTAAAAATGAAAATTCAGGATGAACAAAGTGCGGTAAAAAGCACTTTGTTTTGGTGATAAGTATATGCAGACATAGTAGATGCAGTCCATTTCGGAGCAATGGGGAGCAGTAGCTAGTGCGAAGTCGTTTCGTCCGGTTGACATAGTCAAACGGCAAGAGATGAAGGAAATATATGAAATGAAGCAGAAGAAATGACAGTAGGAAGTAAAGGTAGTCATGCACGTCCGAGATGGCGAAGCCATTCTAGGGCGCGTCGACGTGATTTTTAGAAAAAAATACTTTCTAAAAAATATTTTTTTTGATATAATTAAGTAGTCAATGTGTAGCACTTTAAGATGCGTAAGTCTAATTGGATTTACGTATTTTTTGTGCATTTAGGAGTTTATGTAAGTATGAGAAAGAATATAACAATTGAAAAATTGTGTGAGGAGTATGTGAATAAAAGTGAATTAGATAGATAATGTAGTTCTTTTTAAATATTATTTGTATTTTAATTAGTTATGTGTTAAAATGATATTAATGTAGGTGGTTTAATGAAGAAAAGTAGAGTTGGTATAGCTGTTTTAACTATTTTAGCTATATTAGCATGTGGAGGGGTTGGTTATTATCTAATTGATTCTAAGATTGATTTAGATTCAAATAGTGTGGATATTAAAGATTCTAAATGGTGTATTAAGTTAAGTAATTTAGGTAAAGCTAAATTAAGTGGTGATGCATCTTCTAGTAATGCTAAAATAGATAAGAATGTATTGAATTTTGATGCTGTTTTTAATAAAAAGGATGATACTGTTGAGTATGGTTTAAAGATTAAAAATTGTGGTACGGTTGATGCTTATTTCTTTTCTAGTATGGTTGATGGAATTGAATTAGATGATAAGGATAAGATATCGTATATTATTGATGGTATTGAAGAGAAAGATATTATTAAAGCTAATGATAGTGTGAATGTTAAAGTAAAGGCTATTTCAAATGTAGATGAGAAAAAGGATTATAGTTTGAAACTACATTTTGATTTTACTCAGGTTGATTAGGAGGTATATATATGAAAAGAGAAATGGGAATTCGTAATGTTGTTAGTTCACTTATTATGATTATTATTGGTGTGATTTTAATTGGTAATCCAAATATGCTTATTGATACATTATCTTGGATTATTGGATGTTTACTGATTTTGGCAGGTATTATTGGTTCTATTATGTCTTTAAAAGATAATGAACTAAATACTGTTACTTTATATTTTGGAATTATAATGGTTATTGTAGGTATTTTATTAATTGTTTTTCCTTCAATTGTTAATGTTATGATAAGATTAATTTTTGGTGGATGGATCCTTTTTGCTGGAGTTGAGAGATTAACACTTGCGATGACTGTTAAGATGTTTGATAGTAAAAGTTCTAATACTTTTTTGATTACTTCTTTACTGATGATTGTACTAGGTATTTTGGTTTTAATTAATTTTTATAATTTACTTGGTTGGTTATTAGTTATTTATGCAGCTTTAGATATTGCAAATTATATTTACTATACAGTTAAACATATTACTATTGAATCTAAAAGTAAACCTGTAAAAAAGAAACCTAAAAACAAAAAAATTAGTAAATCTATTAAGGATAAAAAAGCTATAGATGCTGATATTGAGGAATAAAATAATCGTTTTGATTATTTTTTTTGTAAAGTTTTGTGTAAAGAACGGATAAAATTATTGATTTATTTATAATTCCTAGATATAATAATTATAGAAGGTAGGGATTGATATGGACCCAAAGTTAAAGAAAAAGGAAAAAATTCTTAATTATTCAATTGTTGCTAGTTGTATTGTATTACTAGTTTTAGTAGCTTTTATTTTTTCGGGTGATGGTTTAGATCCTATTATGGGTAATAGTGTTTATAATGCTAGTGATAAATATGAGATAGGTCAGTTAGTAGAATATGCAAATACTAATTGGTATATTATTAGTGAAAATAACAAATCATATACGTTACTTCGTGAAAAAAGTTTGACATCGCAAGAAATTAATAATCTAAATTTAGGTATTAGTGTTGGTGTAAATGGGGAAGTAGCTTATGACTATTCTTTGGATTGTAATGAAAATAATAGTAACGGTTGTAGTATTTCTTTAGAAAATAGTTTGATTGGTAAAATATTAACTGCATATCAAAATACTAGTTTAAATATAAATGATTTGATTACTGTTGATGATTATACGATTAGACTTATTAATAGTAATGATATAAATTCTTTAAAGAATAATAACTGGTTATATTTGAATCAATATTACTGGACAATGTCTACTCCAAATTATAGTAATTTAAATGTATTTGGACTTTATCCTAGTGGGGAAACTTATATTCATATGGTATATGATGGTACAAATGATATACCTGGTGGATTAGTACGACCAGTTATTAATCTTAAAAAAGCTGAAGTTAAGTAATATGAATGGTATATTATTAATTGATAAACCATCTTGTATCACTAGTCGTGATGTAGTAAATCAAGTATCAAAAAAATTAGATATAAAAAAAGTAGGACATACAGGTACTTTAGATCCTATTGCTACTGGGGTTTTGGTTTTATGTGTAGGAGAAGCTACTAAGGCAGTTGAACTTTTAACTGCTATGGATAAAGAATATATAGCTGAGGTAATGTTAGGTGTTGAAACAGATACATTAGATATTACTGGTAAAGTATTAAATGAAGAAAAAGTCGATTTAGAAAAGAATACAATAATTAATGTATTGAATAGTTTTAAGGGTCGGTATTATCAAGAGGTTCCTATCTATTCGGCAGTTAAAGTTAAAGGTAAAAAATTATATGAATATGCTCGTAATGGAGAGAATATTGAATTACCTAAAAGATTAGTAAGTATTAATAGTATTGAATTAATAGATGATTTATATTTAGTAGATAATCATTTGTGTTTTAAATTTAAGTGTTCGGTTAGTAAAGGTACATATATTAGAAGTTTAATTAAAGATATATGTGATTGTTTAAATATTAAAGGAACAATGCTAAATTTAAGAAGAATTAAGCAAGGAAAATTTAGTATTGATAATTGTATTAATATTAATGAAGTTGATTGTTCAAAACTATTATCACTTGTGGATGTTTTGGATATTCCTAAAATAGAGGTAAATGAATTTTTAAAACATAAAATTATTAATGGTCAAATATTAGAAAATCGCTATGAAAGTGATAAAGTAATGTTTACTTATAATGGTGATTTATTAGCAATATATCAAGCTTATAGTAAGGATAATAGTAAGATTAAACCTTATAAAATGTTTGGAGGGATAAAATGATATTAGTTATTATGGCGGCTGGAATGGGTAGTCGTTTTGGAGGATTGAAGCAGATTGAACCAGTTGGCCCTAATGGAGAGTTTATAATTGATTATTCAATTTATGATGCTATTAAGGCTGGATTTGATAAAGTTGTTTTTATAATTAAAGAAGAAAATTATGAAATTTTTAAAGAAACTATTGGTAAAAGAATTGAAGATAAAATTAAAGTAGAATATGCTTTTCAAAAGCTAGACGATATTCCAGATCCTAGTATTATTCCTAGTGATAGAACAAAACCTTTTGGGACAGCTCAGGCTCTATATTGTGCGAGAGATTATATTGATGATGCTTTTGCAGTTATTTCTGCAGATGATTTTTATGGTTCTGAGCCATTTATATTATTACACGATTCCTTGTTAAAAGGAGAGTATAGTGCGATTGGATACAAGATAGGAAATACTATTAGTTCTAATGGTTCGGTAAAAAGAGGAGTATGTTTTTCTGAAAATGGTTATTTAACTGAAATAAGAGAAAGTAAAGTAGAATTTGATGGTAATAATATAGTAGGTGAATCATTAATAGATGGTACAAAATATTCAATGTCAAAGGAACAAAGTGTATCTATGCTTATGTTTGGTATTCAATTAGATATGATTGATTATTTAAAAGAAGATATTAAAGATTTCTTTAATAATTCAAATAATAATTTAGAAACTTGTGAATATTATTTACCAAATGTTTTAACTGAAATGATTGATAAAGATATTTGTAAAATAAAATTAATACCTACTAAATCAACTTGGAAGGGTATTACATATAAAGAAGATTTAGATGAGTTTAAAAAATATATAAAAGAACAAATAAAAGAGGGAGTTTATCCTGAAAATCTATATGATTAGGAGGATATATGAATAAGGCTTTAGAAGAATTTAAAGATTTAAGAACGGTATATAGTGGTAGAATAGATGAAGCTATTAAGAATCAGGATGATGAAGCTTTAGAAGTAGCTAAAGCAGATTATAAAAAAATACTTGAAAAGTATATGAATGTTGCTTGCCAAGTTTTATCGGAACATACTAATCATCCATTTAAAGTTACTAAAAAGACTCATAAAGGAACTGTTCTTCGAGGAGAAAAAAGTGTCTTAAAAGATATTGAAACTATGCGTGATTCATTAAATTTTAAGCAGTATCCTGAATTAGTTGTTGCTGATATAAAAAATGCTTTAGATGTAGTAGATGATTATTATAATAAAATAATTAGTGATGAAGAAGTTGGTAGAACTGATCAAACAAAGTTTAGTTTTCAGATTATTTTTGGATCTATAATTGTCCCTTTTTTCGTAGTTGTGATGGCTTTAATAAGTGCTATATTAATTAAAAAGTTTTTGCCAAGTTATCAAAATATATCAACATTAAAAGAGTTTATTAATCTATCGAAGAAAGGTACTGATAATAGTGTGATGCTATTAGTTGTTTTAATGATAAATATGGGTCTTACGGGACTTTTATGTTTTATATATAGTTCTAAGTCAAAAAATAGTGTTTTGAATAAGAAACAAGTAATGTTAATACCTGTTTCGATAATAAATCTATTTATTGTATTAGGACCACTTCATTATGTTGTTAATTACTTATTTTCACCATTTTTTAATTCAGCTACGTTAACTTTAGTGAATAATTTATCAGATTTTATACTAACAATAGTTAGCATCTTAATTTTGATTATTGGTCTTGCAGGTAGTAATTATGATGCAGGGGATTATCGTGTAAAAATGGGTGTTGGACATATACTAATGATAATTTTTTTGTCGATATTTATGTTGTTGCCATTGGTTTATCAAGTAGCCAGTGAATATATTAATTTATCTGTTATTAGTAATAATATTGTTTTTATTACTATTATGGCATTTGGTGTTATTCCTTCTCTTATACGAATTGTATGTTTAATATATTTATTAATTGTAATTAATAAACATGTGTTTATTGATGAAAGATATGAATTAACTTATCGTATTATTTGTGTGATAGTTAGTATATTATTAGTAGTAGGAAGTGTGTTGCTTACAAAATAAAAAATCTCTATTAAGAGATCTTTTTTATATGCTTCTGTATAAACCAATAGCTTTTCCTAAGATAGTTACATTATCTAATATGATAGGATCCATTGTATCATTTTCAGGTTGTAGACGAAAATGATTTTTTTCTTTATAAAATCTTTTTAAAGTAACTTCATTTTCATCATTCATTGCAACTACAATTTCACCATTTCGAGCAGTATTTTTCTTTTCTACAATAATTATATCACCATCTTGAATTCCCGCATTAATCATACTTTCACCACTTACTGTTAATGTAAAAACTTCTTTGTTTTTAGGTATTAATGATGCTGGTAATGTAAAAAACTCATATGGATTTTCAATTGCTTCAATTGGATTTCCTGCTGTTACTTTACCTAGTAGAGGTACTTTAACAATTTCTTCTGATTTTTCTTCATATTCGTTTTCGACCATTAAGGCAATGGTTCTGTTTCTATTTCCACCTTTTTTGATATATCCTTTTTTCTCTAAAATATCTAAGTGTACTTGAATAGTTGCGGGAGATGATACATCCATTAATTTTGCAATCTCACGAACCGTTGGTGGATAGCCATGTGATACCATATAAGTTTTGATACAATTTAATGTATCTGTTTGTCGTTGAGTTAATGATTCCATTTTATTCCTCCTTTACAATTTTATTTTAGCACATTACTTTACAATTGTCAAACATTTGTTCATTTTTTCTTAAAAAACTCTTGACACGAACAAATATTCGTGCTATAGTGTTTATAGCGAGGAGGAAATATATATGGAATTAGTAAGAAGTAAAGCATTTGTTTTGTTTGTTGTATTATTATTGGGGGTAACATTAATAAGTAGTTTAAATAACAGTCGAAGAGACCATAAAGTTGCGTATGATATTAATCAACAAATTAATTGACTAAATTATATCTAAATAGTATAATTAAGTTGGTGGTATAATGAAAAAAATAATAATAGTTGATGGTAATAATTTAGTTTTTCGAAGTTATTATGCTACAGCATATTCTGGTAATTTTATGAAAAATAGCAAAGGTTTTCCAACTAATGCGTTATTGGGTTTTGTTAATATGATTAATAAGATTATTGTTGAAGAAAAACCAATGTATATGATTGTAGCTTTTGATAAGGGAAAGACTTTTCGTCATGAAAAATATGATTTTTATAAAGGTGGTCGTTCTGAAACACCTGACGAATTAAAAGTTCAATTTCCTAAAGCTAAAGAATTGCTTGAAGCTATGGGTATTAAATATTATGAAATAGATAATTATGAGGCAGATGATATTATTGGTACGTTTGCTAAATATTGTGATTTAGATGATGATTATGATGGTACTATTATTAGTAGTGATAAAGATTTATTACAATTAATATCTGATCATGTGGATATTAAATTGTTAAAACAAAAAGATTATATTAGATATAATTTGGAATCATTTAGAAAAGATTATGGAATTGAGCCTATTAATATTATTGATTTAAAGGCATTGATGGGTGATGCGAGTGATAATATTCCGGGAGTTAAAGGAATAGGCGAAAAAACAGCTTTGAAGTTGCTACAAGAGTATCGTACTTTAGATGGTGTTTATCAAAATACGGATAAGTGTACACCATCAGTTAAGAAAAAACTTGAAAGTGATAAAGATAACGCATATATGAGTTATGAAATTGCTACTATATATAGAGATGTTCCAATGGAGATTAATATTTCGGATATTAAGTATTTGGGCCCTAATAATGCTAAATTAAATGCATTATACGAAGAATTTGAATTTTATTCCTTATTACGCAAGAATAAAAATAAAGAAGTTGAAGTAAAAAAAACAGATATCAAAATAGTAAATAGTATCGATGAAATTATGATTGATAAAGATGTAGCTGTTTATTTAGAATTATCATCTTCTAATTATCATAAAGCAGATATTATAGGTATGAGTGTATATAATGAAGATATATCTTATTTTATTCCATATAACGTTTTAAAAGATAGTCCTTCATTTTTGACTAGTATTAATAAATACACTTATGATTTGAAAAAGACATATACTGCACTGAAATGGAAAGATATTAGTTTTAGTAAATGTGATTTTGATTTAATGATTGGGGCATATTTACTTGAATATAATGTCAAAGATGATATTGCTGTTTTAGCAAATTCCCTTGGATATGATATACCATTTGAAAAACAGTATTCTAAAGATTTAGAAAATGTTGCTAATGTTTCAATATTAAAGGCTAAATTTATTTATGAACATAGAAAAATGTTTTTGGATAAACTACAGTCAGAAGATTTAATGAATTTATTTAATGATTTAGAAATGCCTTTATCACTTGTCTTAGCTGATATGGAATATACGGGTTTTAGAGTCGATAAGCAAACATTGATTGATATGGGTGAAGATATTCAAATTAAAATGGATTTGCTTGAAAAGGATATTTATAATCATGCAGGGGAAACGTTTAATTTGTCATCACCACAACAGTTAAGTAATATACTTTTTGAAAAGTTAGGTTTACCTCATGGTAATAAAAAAATAAAAAATGGATATTCAACTGCTACTGATGTACTAGAAAAAATAAAAAGTAAACATCCTATTGTTCCTTTAGTTATTGAATATCGTATGTTGAATAAGCTATATTCATCTTATATTGAAGGATTAATTAAGACAATCCATGATGATGGTAAGATTCATACTATATATACACAAACAGTAGCTCGTACTGGAAGATTATCGTCCATTGAACCTAATTTACAAAATATTCCAATTAGATATAAATATGGAAGATTAATTCGAAAAGCTTTTTTACCTAGTGAAGATTCAGTTATTTTAAGTAGTGATTATTCACAAATTGAACTTCGTATTTTAGCGCACGTAGCTAATATTACTGCGTTAAAAGAGGCATTTATTAATAATGTTGATATTCATACAAAAACAGCTAGTGATATTTTTCATATTGGTATTCAAGAGGTTACGGATGAACAAAGAAGAATTGCTAAAGCTGTTAATTTTGGAATTATTTATGGTATTAGTGGTTTTGGTTTAAGTGAACAAATTAATATTTCAACTAAAGAAGCACAAGGCTTTATTAATAGTTATTTAGAGTCTTATCCTGGTATTAAGGAATATATGGATAAATCTATTGAACAGGCTAAAAAATTAGGTTATGTTAAGACACTTTTTAACCGAAAAAGATTAATTCCAGATATTAATAATAAAAATTATATGATTAGATCATCAGCTGAAAGAATGGCTCTTAATACTCCTATTCAAGGTACTAGTGCGGATATTATAAAAAAAGCAATGATAGATATTTATAATGAATTCAAAAAGCAAAAAATTAAGAGTAAGATGTTGGTTCAAGTTCATGATGAGTTGGTTTTGGATTGTAAGAAGGAGGAACTTGAAAAAGTTACAGAAATTGTTAAAAATGTCATGGAAAATGTTTATAAATTAGATTTACCATTAGATGTTCATATTGATTATGGTGATGATTGGTATCAAGCAAAATAAAACGATTTAATTGGTCGTTTTATTCTTCTTTAATATTATCAATATTTTTTGACGTTGGTATTAGATTGTCTAATGAATCATCATAAGATGGTTGTGTACCTTTAATATAATAAAAGATAGTACCTTTTTTATCGTGTTCATTGGTTATTTGTCCACTTATAGGATCTACTATAGTTCCAACAACATTTTTAGGGACTTTATACCAATGAGCTTTTTTATTTTGAAAATAGTTTTCCATCGTTTGAGCCCAAATAGATCTTATTTTCTTTCCAACGGAAGAATCAGTTTTATCGGAATTATCATAACCGCTCCATATACCAAGAACAATATCTTTATTATAACCAAATATTAAATGATCTGTATCTGTTGTTCCTGTTTTAATAGCATATTTATTTGTGAGTTTATCAGTCATGTCGTAGCACGTAGGGTAGTTATAATCAATAAAATTATAATTATATGTACTAGTTAATAATTCATTTGTAATGAAAACGATTGAAGAATTAAGAATTTTTTCTTCTTCTTCTTTTGCTTCATATAAAACGTTTCCATCCATATCTTCTACTTTCTTAATTAGATGATTATTTACTTTATAACCGAGATTGGCAAGCGTACTATAGGCATTTACCATTTCCATTAAATTTATTTCTTGACTTCCTAATGCTAGTGAAGGAATAGGTGTTAAAGAGGTTGTAATGCCAACTCTTTTTAATGTATCTACTAGGGTATTTTCACCTAAAAACATATGTGTTTTTACAGCATATATATTATCAGAATAAGCTATAGCTGCTCCCATTGATATTTGTTTATTGCCATAATTATCATTGTAATTAGATGGCGAATATGTTTTATTTTTTGATAAAACGAAAGTGGTAGGTTCACTTGTGAATGTTGTTGATGCAGTAAAACCATTTTCTAACGCTGAATAATAAAGAAAAGGTTTTAAAGTGGATCCTACTTGTCTTTTTGCTTGAATTGCTCTGTTATATTGACTTTCCGCATAATTATTTCCTCCAATTAAAGCAATTACTTGACCAGTTTTGGGTTTCATCATTACTGCTGCTGTTTGTAATTTATCATTACTATTGTTATCTTTGAGTGCTTGTTCTAATTTTTCTTGTGCATCCATGTCTAAATAAGTATATATTTTTAATCCACCGGTATCTAAAAAAGAATTAGGAATATTTTCAATACTATTTAACTCTTTCATTACAGCATCTTGATAATACATTAATGTATCTAGTTTATTTTCCCTAATATATCCATAATAGTTTAATTTTTTGTTATAAGCATTTTCTTTTTGCGTTTCTGTAATAAATTTATTTTTTACCATTGCTTCTAAGACAAGTAGTTGTCTTTCTTTAGCTTTTTTTTCATTAACAAGTGGTGAATAATTGTTAGGAGATTTAGGAATACCAGCTAACATTGAAGCTTCTGCTAAATTTAAATTTTTGGCATCTTTATTAAAATAATAGTGACTGGCATTTTCAATTCCATATACTTCACCATAATTAATTGTATTTAAATATCCTTCTAATATTTCGTTTTTACTATATTGTGATTCTAATCTGACAGTGAGCCAAGCTTCTTTAAATTTTCGTTTCCATGTTTTATTAAAATCTAAAAATAAATTTTTAGTATATTGTTGACTAATGGTTGAAGCTCCTTGTAAGTTTTCTTTGTTAATAGCATTTACATATAGTGATTTACCAATTCTTAAAAAATCAAATCCTTGATGTTTATAAAAGTTTTTATCTTCTATTGATATAGTTGCATTAATCGCATATTTATTTATTTTTTTTAGTTTAACCCATTCATCAGATAATCCATTCATTAAATTTTTTTTATTATCATAGATATAATAACTATTACTATTATTAATTTTTAATTTCTGTTTAGATCCTATAAAGTAAATTATAAAATAGATACCAACTAATAATAGAATAATTATTAGACTAATTATAATAATTTTTTTAATTCTTTTCACAGTATCACCATATCCTAAGTTTAGTATTGTCTAAAATTTAAAAAATATAGTTTGAAATTTATAAAAAGTGTGCTATAATGTTTGGGAGTTGATGAAAGTGAGCAAAATAAAAGTTAAATTAATAGCTGAAGAAGTAATTGATAATATTTATGACACTATTATTGAAGATAATGTTATTAAATATGAAGAAGGAAATGTTAATGTAACAATTACTAAAAATAAAGATTATGTTAAAATGGAAAGAAAATGTAGTGATTATTTAATAACTTTAAATTTAAAAAAAGGTAAAAATATTTCTTATTATCAAGTATTTGGTGGTTCGAAAGTTTTTGAATTAGAAACAATTGTTAATAAATATAAAGTAAATAATAAAGTAATCGAAATAGATTATAATTTAGAGGGTAATGATTTTTCTTTTAAATTGGAGGTTTTATAGTGAAAGATATATTAAAAAATGATATCAAAGAAGCATTAAAAAAAATAAATATTGATAATTATAAAGATATCATAATAGATATTCCAAAAGATAAAAACAATGGAGACTATTCTTGTAATATTGCTATGCAACTTGCTAAAATGCTTCAGCGCGCACCTCACTTGATAGCTGAAGATATTAAACTTAATATAAATGATATAAATATTGAAAAAATAGAAATAGCAGGACCAGGTTTTTTGAATTTCTTTGTAAAAAAGGATTATTTATTAGAAAACATTAATAATGTATTAAAACTAGGTAGTAATTATGGAAAATCTAATATAGGACAAAATAAAAAAATTAATTTAGAATATGTAAGTGCAAATCCAACTGGATTTCTACACGTTGGACATGCTAGGGGAGCAGCTTATGGTGATTCATTAGCTAATATATTACAGTTTGCTGGATATGATGTGACACGAGAATATTATATTAATGATGCAGGTAATCAAATAAATAATTTAGAAAGATCAATTAAAGTAAGATATGAAAATTTATGTGGATTAGATTCAAAATTACCAGAAAATGGATATCATGGTAAAGATATTATTGAGGTAGCTAAATCTATTTATGATGAATATAAAGATATAGTTCCAAATGATGTTTTTCGTAAAAAAGGTATTGAATTTTTACTTAACAAAATAAAAAAAGATCTTAAAGATTTTGGCGTTGAGTTTGATATTTGGTATAGTGAAACTAGTCTATATGAAAATAATGAAGTTGATAAAGTTTTGAATACTTTAATTAGTAATGGATATACTTATGATAGTGATAATGCACTTTGGCTTAAAACTACACAGTTTGGTGATGAAAAAGATAGAGTATTAGTTAAAGCTGATAAAAATAATACATATTTATTACCAGATATTGCATATCATTTGAATAAATATAGTAGAGGATATGATGAATTGGTTGATGTATTAGGAGCTGATCATCATGGCTATATTGCTAGATTAAAAGCAGCTATTAAAATGATGGGAGAGGATCCTGATAAATTAAATGTCAAAATATTACAAATGGTAAGATTACTTCAAGATGGAGAAGAAATAAAACTAAGTAAAAGAACTGGTAAAACAATTACTTTAGCAGATTTGATTTCAGATGTAGGGACATCTGCTACTAGGTATTTCTTTGCTATGAGATCACTAGATTCACAGATGGATTTTGATATGACATTAGCTACGAAGAAAAGTAACGAAAATCCTGTATATTATGTTAGTTATGCTCACGCACGAATTTGTTCTATTATTCGAGAATATGGTCAAGAAATAGAACCTTGTTCATATAATACCATAGAAAGTGAATATGCTTATGATTTATTAAATAAAGTATATGAATTTAAATCAGTAGTTGAGATGAGCGCAAGAAAAAAAGAACCACATTTAATTACAAATTATTTGTATGACTTAGCTTCATCATTTCACACTTTTTATGCACATGAAAAAGTATTAACTGATGATTCAGAATATACAAAAGAAAGAATTAATTTGATTAAGTCAGTTGCAATAACGATTAAAAATGCTTGTTATTTAATAGGTGTAGATGCACCAGATAGAATGTAGGAGGAATTTATGAAAATAAGTAAAATGACAAAAGAAGAATTGGAAGTTTTATCTTATGCCGATTTAACAGAATTAATTTTAAAAGAAGGAAAAAAAGGTTTAAAAACACCAGATGTATTTAAAAAGATATGTAAACTACTTGAATTAACCGATGAAGAATACAATAATCAAATAGGAGATTATTATACATCTTTAACTAATGATAAAAGATTTATCTTTTTAAATGGTGTTTGGGATTTGAAAGAAAGACATACATCAAATATAATCATGGATAATGATGAAGATGAAGATGATGAGGAAGAAGAAGACGATAGTGTTGTTGAGACAGTTGAATCAGAAGATATTGATGAAATGGAAGATGAAGAAGGATTAGATCAAGATGACGATGATATGGGGGATTTAAATATTGTTTCTGATGATGAAATGGAAGATGATGAATAGTCATCTTTTTTAATTCTAAAATAAATAGGGATGCATATACTTTATTGGTGATAATATGCAGAAGAAACGTAGATTAAAACCCAGTATTGTTAGATATATATATAAAGTATTAATAGTTATAATTATAACGCTAATTGTTCTTATTTTAATGAAAGCTAATAGTAATTTTAAATCTAATTTTTATAAATATGTATATGATACTTCTTTTAAGTTTAGTGATATGAAAAAATTATATCATAAGTATTTTGGTAGTATTGTTAAAGAAAACAAAGATGTGACTAATACTGTTTCAATTGAAAAATTAAACTATAAAAATATAGAAAAATATAAAGATGGTGCGAAGTTAAATGTTGGTAATAATTATGCAATACCTATTCAAGAGAGTGGAGTAGTTGTTTATATTGGTAAAAAAGATAATTATGGTAAGGTTGTTATTATTCAACAAAATAATGGTATTGATATGTGGTATGGTAATATTAGTGATACTTCTTTAAAAATTTATGATTATGTTACTAAAGGTTCGATATTAGGTACTTGTGATAATTTTTTATATGTTGTTTATAAGAAAGATGGAAAGATAGTATCTTATGAAGAAAATCTTTAGAGTAAATTATTTAACTTATATTGTTGCTTTAATAGCTGTTTTAACTGCTCATTTTAAATTATATTTATCTTTTATGTTATTGATTATTATTCATGAATTTGGGCATATTTTATTTGGCTTGTTATTTAATTGGAAATTAAGAGAGATTGTTATTTTACCTCTTGGTATGATTAGTAAATATAATAATAGTATTAATATTTCAATGAAAGAAGAAATGGTAGTAGCTAGTATGGGAATTATATTTCAACTTATTTTTTATTTACTATTTTTAAGAAATAATAGTATTTTTTATTTGAGTAATTTAATTATTATAGTGTTTAATTTATTACCTATTTATCCTTTGGATGGTTCTAAAATATTAAATATTTTTTTAAATAAATTTTTTAGTTTTCAATTAAGCTATTATATTACTATTTATTTATCAATTATTTTAAATGCTATATTGTTATTTGTTAGTATTATAAACAAGGATATAATAGTTTTTATTATTTTTATTCCTCTTTTTATCAATTTAATAAAAGAATATCGTAATATACCTAATGTAATTAATAAGTTTTATTTAGAACGTATTTTATATCATTTTAATTTTAATAATATTAAGTATATTAATGGTATAAAAACACATAAAATGAAGAGAGATTTTTATCATTATTTTAAATATAAAAATAAAGTCTTAAGTGAAGAAAAAATTTTAGCTAATTTATT
>CACZQD010000076.1 GCA_902783215.1 uncultured Erysipelotrichaceae bacterium | reverse complement strand
TATAAACATCACTTTTTTTCATATTTCTTTCTTTAGCAACTTGTTTAATTGCATCCATTGTTTTCATGCCTTGATCAATATATAGTTTTACATGATCAATTAAATCTATTTCACTATAATCTTCTTTATTTTGATTACCTTCTACTACAATTACTATTTCTCCTTTAATATTTTCTATTTGGGAAATAATATTTCCCAAAGTATCACGATATATTTCTTCATATTTTTTTGATATTTCCCGGGAAATACTACATTTTCGATTATTTCCCAAAATATTTCCCAAATCTTTTATTGTTGAAACAATTCGGTGAGGTGCTTCATAAAATATTAAAGTCGATTTAATATATTTTAAGTTTTCTAATTGTTTTATACGATGAGTTTTTTTACTATCTAAAAATCCATAAAATAAAAATGGCATTGGTGCTATCCCAGATGAAGTTAATGAAGGAATAAGTGCGGTCGCACCAGGTAATGAAATAACATTATAATTATTATCAATTGCACATTTAACCAAAGCATAACCTGGATCACTTATAATTGGGGTACCTCTATCTGAAACAATTCCAATATTTAAACCTTCATTCAAATATTTAAGTAATTTATCTGTATTTTGCTTTTCATTATAATTATGGCTTGATATTAATTTTTTTTTGATATCATAATATTTTAGTAATTGCCCTGTAACTCTTGTATCTTCACAAAAAATTATATCAATCATTTTTAATACATTAATAGCTCTTATAGTTATATCTTCCATATTCCCTATTGGTGTGGGGATAATGTAAACACTATTTTTACCATTATAACTTTTTTGAGACATCATATCACCTACTTAAACATTAATTTAACTTGCTCTGTGTAATCATTATTATCAGTATGAACATAAATTGGTGGTAAAATCTTAAGTCCACTTTTACCATTTTTTCGTCCTTCAATTAAAATCATTTTAGCTTCTTTATTTGTTTTTGGATAAACAAATTGTAGTTTTTTTGGCTCAATATTATATTGTTTCATTAATTCTAATATTTCTACTAATCTTTCCGGACGATGTACTAAAGCAATAACTCCATTATTTTTTAATAGTTTTTTGCCTATTTGCATTATTTGCTCTAAATTAAGTTTTACTTCATGTCGAGCAATTGTTTTATATTCACTATTATTTTTATGTGACTTTCTTTCATTTTTAAAAAATGGTGGGTTGCACGTTATTATATCATATTTTCCTGTGTTTTCATATTTATAAAAATCATTAATATCTTGATTAATGATTTTAATTTGATTTTGTTTATTATTAATCTCTACAGATCTCATAGCCATATCTGCTATTTTAGATTGTATTTCTACTCCAATTATTTTAGCATCTGTTTTTGTAGAAATGATTAAAGGTATAGGTGCATTACCACATCCAATATCTAAAATATTGTTAATATTTTTATTTATGGTTACAAAATTTGGTAATAATACAGAGTCTAATGAAAAATTAAATGTTTCATTATCTTGAATAATTTTCATATTATTATATTCTAATAAATCATTTATTACTTCCATTTACCTCACACTCAATAATTCCTTTATCACCTAAGTCAACTCGATATGTCTGTTTTAAAATATCGATACTGATTACCTTTCCTTTTCCTTGATCAGTTTCAACCATTTTACCTATTGTTGGCATATCTTTTCTTAATTCTTTATAGCACTCATCTTCATATTTCATACAACAAAGTAATCTACCACATACTCCATTTATCTTAGATGGATTTAAGGATAAATTTTGATTTTTAACATTATTAATAGAAACACTTTCAAAATCTTTTAAGAATTGACGACAACATAATTCTTTTCCACACGGTCCACATCCACCAATATATTTTGCTTTATCACGTACTCCTATTTGTCTTAATTCAATTCTTGTTTTATATATACTTGCTAGTTCCTTTGCTAAATCGCGAAAATCTACTCTTTCATCTGATACAAATTGGAAATATAATAAACTACGATCAAAATTATAATAGGCATTTATTAAAGACATATTTAATTTATATTTTTTTATTAAATTTTTACATTTTTTTAAAGCTTTAGATGCATGGGAAAAATTTTGTTTATTTTTTCTAAAATCTTCTTTATTAGCTATTCGAGATACTTTAAATAATGTTTCAGTAACTTCTTGAGGCTTTACTTTAAAATTACTTTTTGTAACTATACCATATTGTAATCCTTTATCTGTTTTAGCAATTATATTTACGCCCTTGTTTAACTCATATTCAGAACTTGAACACAAATGTTTATTTTCACTATTTCCAATAGATATTTCAACTACATCAATCATTATTTCTTACCTCTTTTCTAATTCAATTATTAATTTATCGATTATTAAATTCTGATTTACATTATATTTGATTTTATTAATTATTTCAATAATAACAACTATTTTATCTGATATTTGATTAATATCATTATTCTTATTTATATCTTTTAATATGTTTTCATATTTTTTAAATATTTCTATTTTATTATCTATTTTGTAATTTAATATTTCTTTATAAAATAACAATATAACATTTAAACAGAAATCATTTTCCTCTTGATTATTAAAATTATCATGCCATAATTCTTTAGTAAATAGTAATGTCTTTTTTTTATTCTTTTCATAATAGGATATAAAATTAATTATTTTATCTATTTTTTCTTCATTTATTTCTATATTTTTATATTTTGAAAAATCTATATTATTTTTAATATTTTCTATAATATTGTCTGATGCTGGTTCAGATATTGTTTTTAGGCTAATTAATTGACATCTAGATAAAATTGTTTCTATTATTTTATTTTTATTATCAGTTACTAAGATTGCAATTATTCCATCTAATGGTTCTTCTATAAATTTTAACATTTTATCCATTAGGTTTTGCCTCATTTTGTCAAAATGATTTATTATATATACTTTTTTAGTCCCTACTATTGGTTTTTTCATAAATGTATTTTGTAAATCTTCTATTTGTTCTTTTGTTATCCAATTTCCATTTGGTTCTATTATCTTAAATTCAATAAAATTATTTTCATCAATATTTTTACATTGAGTACATTTATCACAATTGTTTAAATTAGTATATTTATTTGGACACAATAAAGTTTTTGCAAAGGATTTTGCAAAACTCATTCCGACATTACTTTTATTTGACTCAATAATATAAGCATGACTAACTAGATCATTAATTACTTGATTTTTAATTGTTTTATATGCTATTGATTGAGTTTCAATATAATCATCCAACATATACTACTCCTTTAAAATATAACTACGCTAATTATTATTAAACTTACTAAAGCAGGAACTCCAAATATAGTTAATAAAGATAGTGTGATAATGTTAATTGGAATATTTAAATTTAATGGTTCAACTATAACATTATAAGCATATAGTAAAAAAAAACTAAACACTAATTTTTTAATTAATAGTATTAATTTTTTTATCATGTTTTCACCATTAAATATTATGCAATATAAAGAATAATATGATTAATTTAATTTTTGACGATTTTCTAAAGCTAATTCTAGTGTTAAAGAATCTACATAATCTATTTCAGCACCTATCGGTACACCCTGCGCTAATTTTGATACTGTTACGTTTTCTTTTTCTAATAATTTTGATATATATAATGAAGTGGTTTCTCCTTCAATACTTGGTTTAACAGCCATTATCACTTCTTTTGTTTTATTTTCTTTGATTATTTTTACCAATTGTTCTAATTTTAAATCACTTGGCTCAATACCATCTAAAGGAGAAATTAAACCTTTTAACACATAGTAATATCCATTATATATATTACTACTTTCAATTTGAATAATATTACGAGGATCTTCTACAATACACAACAAATTACTATCTCGTGATTTATCCTTACATATTTTACATAATTTTTCTTCTGTAAAATTATTACATTTTTCACAATAAGTAATTTTAGTAGAACAATCACCTATGGATTTAATCAATAAATCTTGTATTTCTTTATCAAGTGACAAAGTAGCTAATGCATATCTTTCAGCACTTTTCGCACCAATTGATGGATATTTTTTAAAGCATTCTATTAAATTTTGTATTGGTTCTGGATATTGCATTAGAATAAACCTGGCATTCCTTGTGTATATTTTCCTAATTTTTCTTCGGTTTCTTTATCTACTTTTGATAAAGCATCATTTATAGCTACCACAATAATATCCTGTAGCATTTCAATATCATCTTTATCCATTTCTTCACTATCAATATTTACTTCTACTATTTCTTTTGTTCCCTTTACTTTTACATTAACAAATGAAGATTTTCCTTCAAAAACCTTATTGTTTATTTCTTCTTGAGTCTTCATCATTTCCTTTTGCATCTTTTGAGCTTTTTGTAACATAGCTTGCATATTCATTTTTATCATTCCCTTCTATTTATATTGTACTATTTCTTCAAACATATTGTCAATTGATGTTTTTGGAGTTTCTACTTTTTGTTCTATTTTTTCTACTATATCATTATATTCAATATTATCTTCTATATAATGATAAATTTTCTTATTTTGACGTAAAGCATTATTAAATTCCTGTTTTATTTTATCCCAAGATTGAATATTATCAGCAATTACTTTATATTTTGTATTATATATTTCATTAAATAACGTTTCTATTTCATTTACTTTACTATTAAAAACATTTTCTAACGAGGTAGTTTTAAAAATAAATAATAAGTATTCATTTCCTTTAGCTTTAAATTCTCCATCTAATATTAGTGATATTAATGAACTATACTTTGGATTATTTATTTCTTCTTTAATTCTATTTAAATCTTGTTTAAATAATTTTGTATCTTTTTTATTAAATAAACTTAATGTATTATTAATTCTTATTTTTTTTACTTTTTCTATTTGTGAAGTATTTATATTATTGGTAATTTTTACATCATCAATATTATTATAAGTTTTACTATCTATTTTTTCTTTATTTTCATTTTTATTATTTTCTACTTTTTTATTTTGGTTACACAATTTACTGTTAAGTTTTATAAAACATAATTCTACTAATAATAATTTATTACTATCATATTTCATATTTTTTAAAGTATCAATTAGCATATCTATAATAACATATATATTATTTTCATCAAGATTTTCTAATATTTTTTCAAATTCATCAATTTGTTTTTTATCTTTGAAATATTCAGAATCATTAATATATATAAGAATATTTTTCAAGTAACTAATAATCGAATCAATAATTACTGACAGATTTTTACCACTATTATCAAATTGTTTAAAAGTAGTAATTAGTTTGATAAATTTATTTTGGGAAATATCATTTATTATATCATACATTTGTTTGTGTTCAATATTTCCATTTATTTCATCAACATCATTTTCAGTAATATTTTTATTTGTGAATGCACTAACTTGATCTAATAAACTTAAGGCATCTCGCATACATCCATTTGATATTTCTGATATTTTTAATATAGCATTTTCTTCATATTTTATATTTTCTTTACCACAAATATTAATTAAATAATTTTTAATTTCTGTAATACTAATTTTTTGAAAATCAAATTTTTGACATCTCGATAATACAGTTTCTGGAATTTTATGAACTTCTGTAGTAGCTAATATAAACACAACATGTTTAGGTGGCTCTTCTAGTGTTTTTAATAAAGCATTGAATGCCGAAGTTGTAAGCATATGTACTTCATCAATTATATATACTTTATAATTTCCAACTGAAGGAACTAAATTAACATTGTTTTTAAGTTCACGGATTTCATCGACACCATTATTTGATGCAGCGTCTATTTCAATTATATCAATAGATTTATTTTCTATAATATGATTACATGAATCACAATTATTACACGGTTCTAATTCATTTAAATTTTGACAATTGATTGTTTTCGCAAATATTTTAGCTATACTAGTTTTTCCGGTACCTCTCGGACCACAAAAAATATAAGCATGATTAATATGATTGTTTAATATAGCGTTTGATAATGTTTTTACAATTATTTTTTGACCTACTACCTCATTAAATGTAGATGGACGATATTTTCGATAAAGTGCTTGATACATATAATCATCCTTTCTAATATTATTATACTATTTATTAATAATTTTAAAAATAGTAAAAGTAATGTTTCACGTGAAACATTACTTGTTGAATTATTAATTTAAATGTTTTATCAATGTTTCACGTGAAACATTGATTATTTTTTTAATCATTGGAATATATTTTATATTTATTTTACAAATTAACATATATAAATGATTTATTTATATATTATTTTCTTATGTTTCACGTGAAACATTACTTTCTTTTGTTTATAAAAAAACTATTTAAAATTTTTTTTGATTCATTTGAATTAACATCTTTAATTATTTCAATATTTTTTAATAATTTATGACATCCGTATTTTTCATTTTCTAATGAAAAGACTATTTTTTTAATACGAGATTGAACAATTGCTCCACAACACATCATGCAAGGTTCTAATGTTGAATATAAAATACAATCATCTAAGTGCCAAGTTTTTAATTTTTTACAGGCTTTATTAATTGCTATTATTTCTGCGTGCATTATTGCAGAGTGTTTTTTTTCTTTTTGGTTATGTGCTTGTGCGATTATTTTATTATCTTTTACAATAACACATCCGACTGGTACATCACCATTTTTATATGCTTTTTTTGCTTGTTTGAAAGCTATTTTCATATATTTATCCATAAATATCCTCCAATGTTTCACGTGAAACATATATTTTGTAATGTTTCACGTGAAACATTACAAAAAAAGCACACACATTTAGAGATCCTTAAGGCTGCTGTATTCCTACTCTGACCTGATTCGAATATAAATGTTGTGCATAAATAATATACTATATTTTTTTCTATAATACAATGTTTCACGTGAAACATTGTATTAATTTGTTTTAATGTACAAATTATTAATATCTGCATTATTTCCCAAACACTATTTTTATTTCCCAGGAAATAATTTCAAAAAAAGTAATGTTTCACGTGAAACATTACTTATCCTTTTCTTCATTCTCTTCATCAGTTTCTTTATTTATTAAAGTAATATTACTTACTTTTTGATTTTCTTTTAAATTTATTAATTTAACTCCCTGAGCAACACGTCCAGTTGATGAAACTTGATCAATTGGTAGTCTTATAATAATTCCACTATCAGTAATAATCATTAAATCTTCATCGTCTGTTACTGTTTTAATTTTTACGATATTACCATTTTTACTTGTAATGTTTAGAGCTTTCACACCTTTACTACCCCTGTGAGTCATTCTATATTCTGATGCAGCAGTCTTTTTACCATATCCATTCTCAGTTACAACAAGTATTTTTTGATCATCGGATAAAATTTCACAACCAACAATTTTTGCATCATCAATTGTCATTCCTTTAACACCACTTGCTGTTCTACCCATAATACGGATTTCTTCTTCTTTAAATCTAATTAATCTACCATTTGAAGAAGCTAAGCATACTTCATTTTCTCCATTAGTTAACTTAACATCTAACAACTGATCATTTTCTTTTAAGTTAATTGCAATTTTACCATTAGAACGTATATTTTCAAATTCACGAACATTTGTACGCTTAACCAATCCGTTTTGTGTTGCAAAAACTAAATATCCTGATTTATTATCAGATTCAACTTTTAACATTGTAGTAATTTTCTCTTCTTTTTCAAGTGGTAATAAATTAATAATAGGTATTCCTTTCGATTGTCTACTGAATAATGGAATTTCATAACCTTTCATTCTATATACTTTACCATTGTTACTAAACATCAAAATATAATCATGTGTTGTCATGGATAACATATTTTCAACAAAATCTTCTTCATTAGTAGTCATTCCTTTGACTCCTACTCCTCCACGATTTTGTGTTCGATAATTATCACTTGTCATTCTTTTTATATATCCATTTGTTGTTAAAGTAATTACAATATCTTCAACAGGAATTAATGATTCATCCTCAATATAATCAATTGCAGTCATATCAATATTGGTTCTTCTCTCATCACCATATTTTTGTTTAATTTCTAACAATTCTTGTTTTACAATTTCTCTTACTCTTTCTTCTTTTTCTAAAATATCTTTCAAATCAGCAATAAGTAACATTAATTGATGCAATTCATCTTCTACTTTTTCGCGTTCAAGTCCTGTTAAACGACGTAATTTCATTTCCAAAATAGCTTTAGATTGAATTTCACTCAATTTAAATTTAGACATTAAACCTGAAATTGCTTCTTCATCATTTCTGGCAGCTCTAATAAGTTCAATAACTGCATCAATATTATCAAGTGCTATTTTTAAACCTTCTAATATATGTGAACGATTTTGAGCTTTTTCTAAATCAAATCTTGTTCTTCTCACAATAACTTCTTTTTGATGATCTAAATATTTTGAAATAATATCTTTTAATCCTAATGTTTTTGGAACACCATTATCTAGCATTAAGAAATGAATACTGTAATTTGTTTGGAATTCTGTATGTTTATATAAATTATTCAAAACTACTTGTGGATTAGCATCTTTCTTTAGTGTAATAGTTATTTTTACACCGTCTTTTAAATCTGTATGATAATCTGCAATACCATCAATAGTTTTGTTATGTACTAATCCAGCTACTTTATTTTTTAATTCAAGTGTATTTACTCCATATGGAACTTGATCAATAATTATATAATTTCTTCCTTTTTGTTCTTCGATAACAGCATTACTTCTAATAGTAATACTTCCCTTTCCTGTTTCATATGCTTTCTTAATACCACTATTTCCCAAAATAGTTGCGCCAGTAGGAAAATCTGGACCTTTAATGTATTCCATTAAACCTAATGTATCAATATCAGGATTATCAAGATATGCTACACATCCATCAATTACTTCTCCTAAATTATGTGGTGGAATATTTGTTGCCATACCAACAGCAATTCCCATTGTACCATTTACCAATATATTAGGAAATTTTGATGGTAATACTTTTGGTTCTTTTTCAGATTCATCAAAATTTGGTTCAAAATCAACAGTATTTTTATTAATGTCTCTAATCATTTCTAAGGATATCTTGGAAAGTCTAGATTCAGTATAACGCATTGCGGCTGCACCATAACCTTCCATATTACCAAAGTTTCCGTGACCATCAACTAACATATATCGATAAGAGAAATCTTGGGCCATTCTAACCATTGCCTCATAAATACTTGAGTCCCCATGTGGATGGTATTTTCCCATTACATCTCCAACTATCCTTGCCGATTTTTTATGAGGCTTATCTGGAGTATATCCTGATTCATACATTGAATACAAAATTCGACGATGAACAGGTTTTAATCCATCTCTTAAATCAGGTAAAGCACGTGCCACAATAACACTCATCGAATAATCTAAAAATGATTCTTTTATTTCTTTTACTATATTATTTTCTTCTAAATTATCCATAAAACCTCCTATTAAACATCCAAATTTTGCGCAAAAGTTGCGTTCTCTTCAATAAATTTTCTACGTGGTTCAACTTCATCACCCATAAGTTGTGAGAAAGCTTCATCTGCTGCTAATGCATCATCCACAGTTATTCTTCTTAAAACACGCTTATTAATATCCATTGTTGTTTCATTTAGCTCTTCAGCATCCATTTCTCCTAAACCTTTCATACGCATAATATCGTATTTAGTGTTTTCCTTTAATGTTGCTAAATACTCATCTCTTTCTTTTTCATTTAAAACATATTTAATAGTTTTACCATGCTTTATAACAAATAATGGTGGTTGAGCAGCATATACATGACCTGCTTCAACTATTGGTTTAAAGAAGCGATAAAATAAAGTTAACAACAATACACGAATATGTGATCCATCAACATCGGCATCAGTCATAATAATAATTTTATCATACCTTAATTTTGATAAATCAAATTCTTGACCAATTCCCGTACCAAAAGCTGTAATAATAGTTCTAATTTCTTCATTACCTAAAGCCTTATCAAGTCTAGCTTTTTCAACATTAAGAATTTTTCCACGTAATGGAAGAATTGCTTGTGTCATAGAGTCACGTCCCTTAATTGCACTTCCACCAGCAGAATCACCCTCGACT
>CACZQD010000075.1 GCA_902783215.1 uncultured Erysipelotrichaceae bacterium | reverse complement strand
TTCACCTCCATTTCTGACCTAATATTCTATCATATGATTAAATATATATCACATTTAGGGGGTCACCATGTATTATAAAAAATAATTATATTTTCGTTTTCTATTGTAAAAATTAGTAAAATAATATAAAATATTAGTAGTGGAGGAAATGTATGAAATTAAGTCAAAGTTTTTTCTATACTTTAAGGGAAGATGCTAAAGATGAAGATAGTGTGAGTGGGAATTTATTAGTTAAATCAGGAATGATTAAAAAAACTAGTAATGGTATTTACATGTATATGCCTTTAGGTCTTAGAGTATTAAAGAAAATTGAAAATATTATTCGGGAAGAAATGGATGCTTCTGGAGCGCAAGAGTTAGAAATGCCTCATTTACTTAGTCAAGAAGTTTATAAGGAAAGTGGAAGATTAGATAATTTTGGGCAGTCAATGTTTAAATTAAATGATCGTTATAATCGACCTTTTGCTTTAGGACCTACACATGAGGAATTATTTGTTAAGGCTGCTAGTATGAAAATTAGAAGTTATAAAGATTTACCTTTTAATTTATATCAGATTGGTAATAAGTATCGTGATGAAGTTCGTCCTCGATTAGGTTTAATTAGAGTAAGAGAATTTTCTATGAAAGATGCTTATAGTTTTGATGCTGATAGTGAATCGTTAAATAATTCATATAAAAAGATGTATGATGCTTACTGTAAAATATTTGATCGAGTTGGCCTCAATTATAAAGTAGTTAAAGCCGATACAGGTGTGATGGGTGGATCATTATCAGAAGAGTTTCAAGCTCTTACAGATACAGGAGAAGATATTTTAGTTTTATGTGATTCTTGTGATTTTGCTTCAAATATTGAAGTTAGTAATTGTATTCCTAGAAAATTTGATATGGCGGAAAAACTAACTAAAGAGTTAAAAGAAACACCTAATGCTGGTTCTATTGATGAAATATCAAAGTATTTAAATATCCCACCTTATAAATTAGTAAAAACACTTATTTATAAGTGTGATGATAAATTCTATGCTTGTTTAGTAGCAGGTGATCGCGATATTAATGAAACAAAACTTTCTAAGCTTTTAAATGGGGAAGTTGAATTAGCTAGTTTTGAAGAAGTAGAAAATGTAACTGGTGCGAAAGTAGGCTTTGCCGGACCAATTAATCTTGATATTAAGATTATAGTTGATGATGAAGTATTAAATATGTATAATTTTGTTGTTGGTGCAAATAAAACGGATTATCACTATATAAATGTTAATGTTAGTGATTTCAAATATGATGTTGTTGCTGATATTAAAAATATTAAAGAAGGTGATGAGTGTCCACATTGTAAGGGTAAAATATATTTTAAGAAAGGTATTGAAGTAGGTAATTTATTCAAATTAGATACTAAATATACAGAAGCACTTAATTTACAGTATTTAGATCAGTTTAATAAATTAAATTATGTATATATGGGATGCTATGGTATTGGTGTACCAAGAATAATGGCTAGTATTGTTGAACAATATCATGATGAATATGGAATTAAATGGCCAATGAGTATTGCTCCTTATCAAGTGGGAATAGTAGTTATTTCTGATCGTGATGAAATGCAGATGAAATATGCAAATGAATTATATGATGAATTAAATAATAATCATATTGAAGTAATACTAGATGATCGTAAGGAAAGACCTGGTGTTAAATTTAAGGATATGGATTTAATTGGTATTCCAATAAGAATTACAATTGGTAAAAAAATTAATGATAATAATGTCGAAATTAAAGTTGGACGTAATGAAGGATATGATATTGAATATAATAATATTATTAATGAAATAAAAAAGATAATGGAGGAAAAATAATGGATGATATTTTAATGAATGCAGAGTTAGAAATGCAAAATGCTATTGAAAATTTTGAAAAGAGATTAACTAATATTCGTGCTGGAAGAGCTAATCCAGCAATTCTTGATGGGGTAATGGTAAGCTATTATGGAGTAGATACTCCTTTAAAACAACTTGCAACAATATCGGTTCCTGAAGCCCGTCAATTACACATTAAACCATTTGATCGTAATTGTTTAAGTGATATTGAAAAAGGAATATATGCTTCAAATGTAGGATTAACTCCTAATAATAATGGAGATGTTATTATTCTAAATATTCCTGCTTTGACTGAAGAAACTAGAAGAGAATATGTTAAACAAGCTAAAGGTTATGGAGAAGATTGTAAAGTAGTATTGCGTAATATTAGACAAGATGCTAATAATGATATTAAAAATGCAGATGGAACTGAAGATGATATTAAAGCATATCAATCAGATGTTCAAGATTTAATTAATAAATATAACAAAATAGTTGATGAAAAAGTAAAGGTAAAAGAAACTGAACTATTAACTGTTTAGTTTCTTTTGGTAGATATTATGAATAAAAAGAATGAAAAGAAAATTGATTATAATAATTTGAATGAAATTTTAAGTATTGGTAAGAATATTTTAAAAATACTTTTAATTACAATGATTATTGTTGCTATATATGTTATATTAATTATTATTAAAGAAATGAAAATTATTAATATATTAATAACCGTTTTATCTGTTTTAAGCCCATTATTTATTGGATTTGTTATTGCCTGGCTTTTGAATCCTCTTGTTAATTATTTAGAGAAAAAAGGTGTAAAAAGGGTAATAAGTATTACTTTATCTTATATAACTTTGATATTGATTATTTCTTTGATTATTTCTGCATTAATTCCTTTGGTATATGATCAATTAATTGATTTTTCTAACTCATTACCAGGAATTACTCAAAAAATATATCATTATACTAATTCTATATTTGATAAACTTTCTAATATTGAGTTTATTAATGCAAATGCAGCTAAAGATAAAGTATATGATATTATTATTCATTATGGTGAAAATATATCTCAAAAATTACCTAATACTATAGTGAATGGTACTCTTTCTGTTATTTCTGGAATAGGTACTTTCTTAATTGGATTAATTATTGGCTTTTTCCTTTTATTAGGATTTAATAATATCAATGATACTATTATATTATTTGTGCCAACTAAGTATAAAAAGAGTGTGAGAAATTTATTAACACGTATTAATAAAGTGTTACGTGCTTATGTGAATGGTGCATTGTTTGATGCGGTAATTATCTTTATAGCATGTTCTATCGCTTTCGCACTACTTGGTTTAAAAGCTCCTATTTTATTCGCACTATTCTGTGCTTTAATGAACGTTATTCCATATGCCGGACCATATATTGGTGCAGTACCAGCTTTAATAGTTGGATTTTCACAGAGTATGGGTGTAGGTATTGGTGTTGGAATCTCAATTATAGTAATTCAAACATTAGAAGGTAATATTTTATCACCAATTGTTATGAGTAAAACAACTAAACTACATCCAGTATCTATTATAGTTGGTTTACTTGTATTTGGTCATTTCTTTGGAATGATTGGAATGCTTTTATCTACTCCAATTATTGGTGTAGGAAAAGCTGTATTTGAATTTGTAAATGGCAAATATCATATTTTTAGTAAGGGAGAAAAAAATGAAACAGACTAAAGTATTTATTATATGTGGTAAAGCTCGTAATGGTAAAGATACAACTGCTGAAATGATTAGAAATTATTATAGTGATAAAAAAACAATTAATTTACAATATTCTTCATATATTAAAGAATACGCTAAAAAAATTAGCGGTTGGGATGGAAGTGAAGAAACAAAACCACGTAGTTTCTTACAAGAATTAGGTACAGAAGTAATTAGAAAACAAATGGGCTTTGATTTCTTTGTTAAAAGAATTATTGATGATATTAAAATATATTCTAATTATTTTGATGTTATTACTATTTCCGATGCGAGAGCTAAAATAGAAATTGAAGATGTTAAGAAAAATATTGATAATGTATATGCTATCGAAGTAGTTAGATCTAATTTTGATAATGGATTAAGTGAAAATGAAAAGAAGCATTTTACTGAAAAAGATTTAGATGGATATAAAGGATATGACTATACTTTATTAAATGATGGTACTTTAGATGATTTAAATAAAAAAGTTATTGAATTAATGGATAAAATAGAAAATGAATAGAAAAAGTAATATTATGAATTATTTAATTGTTGTTAATAAATCAAATTTAATAGATGATAATTATTTCGAAAAGGTTTGTTTAATTGATTGTAAAGATATTTTAGGAGATAGTATTTTAGTTGAAGAAAAAACTTATGATGCATATCTTAAATTAAAGAATTATTTAGAAAGTAAGGGTATTTATATTGGCTTAGATTCTGCATATAGAAGTATTGAAGAACAGCAAGAAATAATTGATGATTTTATTAATAAATATGGTAGTGAGTATGTAAAAAAATATGTCGCACCAGTACGCACTAGTGAACACCATACAGGTTTAGCTTTAGATATAGGATTAATAATTAATGGTAAAGCAATTATTGAAAATGATGATTTATTTGCTAATGAAGATATATTTTTAAAAATACATGAATATTTAAGTGATTATGGCTTTATTTTAAGATATCCTAAGGGTAAAGAACATATTACGGGTTATAGTTATGAACCATGGCATATTAGATATGTTGGAATAAAGAATGCTAAAGAGATTGAAAAAAATGGTCAAACATTAGAAGAATATGTATTAAATAAAGGACGTGATAAGAATGAACATTAAAGATTTATATATTGATTTTTTTAAGAGTAAAGGACATGTACAAATACCTAGTGCGCCAGTGGTTCCGGAAAATGATTCTAGTGTACTTTTTAATACTGCTGGTATGCAACCTTTGATTCCGTATTTAATGGGTCAGTCTCATCCTTTGGGAACTCGTTTGTGTGATTATCAAAAGTGTATTAGAACTAATGATTTAGATGAGGTAGGAGATACTTTTCATCATACCTTTTTTGAAATGCTTGGTAATTGGAGTTTAGGTGATTATTTTAAAAAGGAGGCTATTACTTGGAGCTTTGAATTTTTAACGGATGTATTAAAAATACCTGTTGATAAGTTAGCTGTTACTGTTTTTAAAGGTAACGATATTATTCCAAGAGATACTGAATCAATTGAATTATGGAAAAGTTTAGGTATTAGTGAGAAAAGAATAGTCGAAACAGAGGATGATAATTTCTGGATTGCTGGTGAAGTTGGACCATGTGGATCTGATACTGAGATGTTTTATTGGCGTAGTGATGAAGAGGTTCCAGATGTGTTTGATCCTGATGATGATCGTTGGGTTGAAATATGGAATGATGTATTTATGCAATTTGAAAAACATAATGATGGAACTGTGACTGATTTACCTAAAAAGAATGTTGATACTGGTATGGGAGTTGAAAGAATTACTTCAGTTTTAGAAGGAGTTTTAGATAACTATCAGACAAGTATTTGGGCAAATGTTATTGAATGTATTGAAAGATTATCAAATAAATCTTATAAAGGTAATGAAAAAAGCATGAGAATAATTGCTGATCATATTCGTACTAGTGTGTTTATTTCTGCTGATCCTTCTTTAATAAAACCTTCTAATACTGATCAAGGTTATATTTTAAGAAGATTAATTAGAAGATTAATTCGTCATGCTAAAAAGCTAGAAATAAATATTGATAGTGATTTTGAACAAGAGTTAGCTTTATTAATTATCGATAAATATAAAAAGTATTATAAGGAATTAGAGGAAAATAAAGATATTGTTTTAGAAGTATTAAAAAATGAAAAAATTAAATTTAATCGTACTTTAAATAAAGGATTAAGAGAATTTGAAAAAGTAGCTAATAAAGATTTAGATGCTAAAACAGCTTTTAAACTATATGATACGTATGGATTTCCAATTGAACTTACTATGGAACTTGCTAGTGAAAGAAATTTAAAAGTAGATGAAGAAGGATTTTATCAAAAGTTTAAGGAGCATCAAGAAAAATCTAGAGCTAGTTCGGCACAAAAATTTAAAGGTGGCTTAGCTGGTAATAGTTTAATTGAAACTAAGTATCATACAGCTACACATTTGCTTAATGCGGCTTTAAAAAAGGTAATTGGTGACTATGTTCATCAAAGAGGTTCAAATATTACAGAACAGAGAATGCGTTTTGATTTTAGTTGTGATCATAAATTATCTGTCGAAGAAAAAGAGCAGGTTGAATCATTAGTAAACACTTGGATTAAAGAAGGACTTGATGTTACAAAGGAGGAAATGAAGAAAGAGGATGCAATTAAATCAGGAGCTGAATGTATGTTTATAGAAAAGTATCCTGATATTGTTACTGTTTATTCAATTGGTGATGTTTCTAAAGAACTATGTGGAGGACCACATGTAAAAAATACTAATGAATTAGGAATATTTAAAATAAAAAAAGAGGAAGCTAGTAGTGCGGGAGTTCGTCGAATTAAAGCAGTTTTAATAGATGAATAGAAAGATATGGTGACTAGATGAAAAAGGTATTTAAAAGAATTGGTGCGTATGCTATTGATATGGTTATAATTACTGTTATTGTAACTATGTTAACGTCTATTGATAAGATTAATTTTCAATATAGTAATTATAAAAAATATAATAATGAATATACTAAAATTACTGAAAAATATACTAAACATATTAGCAAACAATCTAAATTAGAGGCAAAATATAAAGATAAAAAAATAACAAAGAAAAGATATAATATTGAGAAAAAAGAATTAAAAAAGCAAGAAAAAGATTATGAAAAAAAATTAAAGAAATTACAGTATAATATATCACGTAATTCAGTAATATATTATATTATATATATGGCATTTATCTTGGGATATTTTGGTATCTTCCAGGCCTCATTTAATGGTCAAACATTAGGTAAAAGATTAATGCATTTGAAAGTGGTTAGTGTTGATAATTCTGATGCAAAAATATGGCAATTATTATTAAGATCATTTATTTTATATAATGTATGGTCATACATTGTAATACTTATTTTAGCTTTTAATTTAAATGTTTCAAGTTTTTATACTTCTTCTCTTATAGTCAATGAAATTGGTCGAGGCATTCAATTATTAACTTTACTTATGGTTTTCATGAGCAAAAGTGGACGTGGATTACATGATTTTGTCGCACAAACTAGTGTGGTTGTCATTGATGATAAAAAAGATGAAGTAATGGAAGCTGAAATAGTTGAAGAAAAACAAAAGAAAAAGGGTGAGAAATAGTGTATTATTTTACGATTAATTATGGTTTTATGTTAATTGCAATTGTTATAACTTTAGCTGCTCAAGGATATATTTCATTATCTTATAGTAAATATAGTAAAAAACGTAATTCTAAAGCGATTACTGGTGCTGAAGTTGCTCGTGAAATACTAGATAAAAATGGATTAGATAATGTATATGTTGTTGAACAACCTGGGCATCTTACTGATCACTATGATCCTTCTAGAAAAGTAGTTCGATTATCTTCACATGTATTTCATGGTAAAAGTATTGCTTCACTTGCTGTTGCAGCTCATGAATGCGGTCATGCAATTCAAGATAAGGAAGGGTATACTCCAATGAGGATTAGAAGTATGATCGTGCCAGCAGTTAATTTTTCATCATATGCTGGATATTTTGCAATTATAATTGGATTTTTATTTGGTAATAATAAGTTTTTTTGGATAGGTATTGCTTTGTTATGTGTAATTTTACTATTTCATTTAATCACACTGCCTGTTGAGTTTAATGCATCAAGTAGAGCTTTAAAAAAGATAAAGGAGTATTCTTTATCTGATAGTAATGATTATGATGGCGCAAAAGCGATGTTAACAGCTGCTGCTTTAACTTATGTAGCTTCTCTTACCACAACTATTTTACAAATACTTAGATTAATATTAATACATGATAATCGAAGAAATTAGAAATTAAGTCAATTTAAATATTGACTTTTTTTGTTTTTATCTTATATAATTATATAGGAATAAAAAATAGGTGATAGAGTGAAAATAGTAAAAAAAAGAAGAAAGCTAAGAGTTAAAAGAATAGTACTATTAATAATTGTTTTATTAATGCCAATATTTTGTACTATTTTCTATTATAATAAATTTAAATTAAATATTAAGTATAAAAAAGAAGTTAATATTGAAATTAATAGTAAAATGTATAATTTAGATAATATTAAAAATATTAAAAATGGGAAAATAATTACCAAAAAGGAAAAAGTAGATTCTAGTAAACTAGGAAAAAAAGAAATTAAGATTAAGGTAAAACCTAATTTAACAAAAGAAAAAACTTATTCATATACAGTAAATGTAGTAGATACAATCAAACCTAAAATAAAATATCAAGATAAAATCACAGTGAGTATAGATAGTAATATTGATTTATTAGATAGTGTAGAAGTTACTGATAATTCAAAAGAAGTAATAAATCCTAAAATAGTAGGTGATTATGACTTAGGAAAAGAAGGGAAATACAAACTTAAATATATTGCGGAAGATTCTAGTGGTAATAAGTGTAGTGAAGATTTTATTTTAGAGGTTTCATCATCAAATAGTAATAAAGCTTTTAAGTCTAATAGTAAAAAAACAAGTAATGGACATAATATGGTTGTTAAAGATGGTATAACATATGTAGATGGTATTTTAATAGCTAATAAAACTTATTCCTTACCATCAACATATAATCCAGGTGGATTAACTGATGAAACGATGACCGCTTTTAATAAAATGTCTGCTGATGCTAAAGCTGTTGGACTAAGTTTATTTGTAGTTAGTGGTTTTAGATCATATGATACACAAAATACTTTATATAATAATTATGTATCAAAAGATGGGAAAGAAGCTGCTGATACATATAGTGCTCGCCCAGGACATTCGGAGCACCAATCTGGACTGGCTTTTGATCTTAATTTAGTTGATGTTAGTTTTGAAAATACCAATGAAGGTAGATGGTTAAATGAAAACTGTTATCGTTATGGTTTTATATTAAGATATCCTAAAGGAAAAACTAATGAAACCGGATATATTTATGAAGCTTGGCATTTTAGGTATGTAGGAGTTGATTTAGCAACTAAATTATATAATAACGGAGATTGGATTACACTTGAGAAATATTTTGGTTTAACTAGTGAATATAATTATTAAATATACAGTAATTTAATTATTGTATATTTTTTTTTGACATGTTATAATATTTTTGGTGGTTTTATGAAGAAATTATTTTTAATTTTATTTGTTTGTGTAGCAATACTAACACTTGCAGGATGTAATAAAGAAAAGCAAAGTGATGCTTTAAAGTTTAAAAATGAGTATGAATCATTAAATGGTAAGAAAAGTAGTAATGGAAAAACTATTAAAAAGATTAAAATTGATAAGAATAATCCTATTAAATATTCTGATTTTGATGAAGTTTTAGATGTTATAAAAAAAGGTACTGGAATAGTTTATTTAGGTTTTCCAGAATGTCCTTGGTGTAGAACTGCTTTACCAGTTCTTTTAGAAGCTGCTAAAGATTATAAAATAGATACTATTTATTATATTAATGTAACTGGTAAAAGAGATGAATATGAAGTAAAAAATGGTAAAGTTGTATATAAAAAGGATGAATATGGAAAAGAGATTAAGGGTGATGATGGATATTTAAAACTACTTAAAGTATTAGATAAAGAATTAGATGATTATGTTATAACAGATAATAAAGGTAAGGAATATAAAGTTGGAGAAAAACGTATTTATGTTCCACTTATAATATTTGTTAATGAAGGTAAAATAGTTGGTACTCATACATCAACTGTAAAATCACAAAAGAATGGATATGACGAGTTATCTGATGATCAGTATGATGAATTAAGTGGTATATATGCTGATTATATTAAGGAACTAGTAAATAATTACTGTGATGAAGCATGTTAAAAGTAAATTATCAATTATTATTAGATGAAGAATTAAAAAAAATAGAAAATAGTGAAAAAGTACCTACTTTATTACTTCATGCTTGTTGTGCACCTTGCTCATCATATGTTTTAGAATATTTATCTAAATATTTTAAAATAACTATTTTGTATTACAATCCTAATATTACTGAAGAAAACGAATACTTTAAGAGATTAGATGAATTAAAAAGATTTGTTAGTGAGATTAAATATGATAATCCTGTTAGTATTATGGATTGTGAATATAACCCTGATGATTATTTTCAAGTTGTTGAAGGATTGGAAAATGATCAAGAAGGCGGTAAAAGATGTTTTGTATGCTATAAATTAAGGATGGAGAAAACGGCATCCTTAGGTAAAATAAACAATTTTGATTATTTTACGACGACTTTATCTATAAGTCCATACAAAAATAGCGCTTGGATAAATGAGATAGGTAAACAGTTAGAAAATGAATATCATATTAAGTATTTATATGCTGATTTTAAAAAACGAAATGGTTATAAAAGAAGTATAGAATTATCAAGAAAATATCAATTATATCGACAAGATTATTGTGGATGTATATATTCTAAAAGAAAATCAATTGATGAATAGTTAATTGATTTTTTGTTGGAAAAAACAATTTATTATGA
>CACZQD010000074.1 GCA_902783215.1 uncultured Erysipelotrichaceae bacterium | reverse complement strand
ATTATACTAGAAGTATTGGTATTATTAATCAAACACCGTTTATATTTAATATGAGTATCCGAGAAAATTTAAATTTAGTAGATAAAGATCACTTAAATCAAATTGAAGCTTGTAAAAAAGCAGGTATTCATGATTTCATTGAAAGTTTACCTAAAGGTTATGATACAGTTTTACTTGAAGATGGAAAAAATGTATCAGGTGGACAAAAACAAATGATTTCCATTGCCCGAACTATTTTAACTAATTGTGATATATTACTTTTAGATGATATTACTAAGTCATTAGATCCAGATACAGCCTTATTGGTTCCTAATTTAATAAATAATTTAAAGGAGGATCATACTATTCTAATGATTACTAAAAAGCCTGATTTAATGAAAGAAGCAGATCGTATTATTGTTTTAGATAATGGTAAAGTAGTTGGTGATGGAACACACAAACAATTAATGAGAACTAATGAAATATATCAAATATTACAATCTCGTAAATCGCCAAGTAAGATAGGGGTGTTTGATAATGTTCAGTAGGTTTGTTAAATTAGTAAAAAGATATTTTGATCTAAAAGGTAATAGCAAAAAAAGATTAATAATATTGTTTATTACATCTACAATTGCAAGATTAACTATGTTACCACTTCCTTTTGTTGCTTCTAAAATAATTGATTTTATTACCATTCATAACTATAGGGGTGCTTTATTATATGTTTTTATCTTTTTTATTGCATCAATAATATCAGTTATTACACTTCGTTTAAATTATAAAGCTTATACAAAGCATTGTGTTTATGCACATAATAAATTACAAGATTTAATTGTTGAAAAAGTATCTACCTATGATGAGGATTTTTCTAAAAACATATCTAAATCGTTTATTGTCAATACAGCTTTTCAAGATGTTGGGAATGTAATGCAAATACCTGATAAGTTATTTGATTCAATTAGCTATATCATTAATATTGCTATTTCAATTTTTATATTGATTAAGATTAATTTTATTATAGGACTTATTATGCTACTAGTTGTTTTAGTAGCTATAATATATGTTTTATATAATTTAAAATTTAGAGAACATTATTTATCTTTTCAAAGAAAATATCAAGATAAAATATCCTCGTTATTAGGAGAAGTATTAGATGGTAGTCATGAAATTAAATCATTTAATATGGAAAAAGATATTAATAAATATTTAGAAAAATATGGTAAATCATGGAAGAGAAATTACTTTAAAAAGCGAAAATATCAAGATCGTGTTAATATGTTATCAGATATTTTTATTCAATTTTTTAAGGTAGGATTATATGTTGTGTTTGCAATCTTTATAATTAAAGGGCAGTATAGTATTGCTGCACTAATTTTGGTTATAGGTTATGTTGAAGATACTGAAGATTATTTTTGGATGATTAAAACTAACTTAGAACGTATTTCTGGTATGGAAACAAGAGTTAACCGAATATATACTTTATTAAACTACCATCAAAAAAATATGGATTTATACGGCAAGAATAATTTAGATGATATTAAGGGTAGTATTGAATTTAAAAATGTCTATATGAGTTATAATAATGTTGAAGTAATGAAAGATATGAATTTTAAAGTTGAACCAAATAGTTTTACGGCTATAGTTGGGAAAAGTGGTTCGGGTAAATCAACTATATTCAGAAGTTTGTTAAGATTATATAAAATATCTAAAGGATGTATCTTAATTGATGGAATTAATATCTATGATTATTCTAAAGATGTTTATTCATCGAATGTATCAATTGTGACACAAAAACCATTTATTTTTGATATGAGCATACGGGAGAATCTAAACTTAGTTGATTCCAATAAAAAAAATCAAGAGGAAGCGTGTAAAAAAGTAGGTATTCATGACTATATAATGTCTTTACCAAAAGGTTATAATACTAAATTATATGCAGGTGGCGATAATTTTTCAGCAGGACAACGACAATTACTTGCCCTAGCTCGTACATTACTTTCTAAATCAGAGATATTACTATTTGATGAGGTTACTTCTAGTTTAGATGTAAATACTTCAAAATAAATATTGAGTATTTTAAAAAAATTAAAAAGAGATCATACTATCTTAATGATTACTCATAAACCAATGCTAATGAAAGAAGCTGATGAAATATTAGTTATTAATAATGGTGTTTTAGTAGGCAAAGGTAATCATAAATTATTAATGAAAATAAACAAATATTATAGAGAATTACAAAAATAAGGGTGAAACATGAGAAAGAAAAATATGATTAGATTTAGACAAAAAGATTTTCATTTAAAAGAACTAGATAGTATAGATAATATAAATTGGACTATGGAAAAATACGGATGTGGTCCTACATAACTTGCAAATGTGTTAGTTAATTTTGACTATAATATTAATCCTAATGATACTGCAAGGTTAATACTTTTTGATAAAGATAATAATTTTGATAAAACATATTTGCGAAGAAAAGGAATAAGTAATGATGGCTTATTATATTGTTTAGAAAGATTAAAAAAAGAAAAAGAATTTGATATAACTTATAATATAGTAAAAATAGATTTTACTAATCCTAATATTAATAAAAACAAAATTATTAATTATTTTAAAGAAGGATACATGGCTATTATTAATGTAGGACCATCCGAGATTAGTCCTTTAACATTTTCAAAACATGGTCATTATTTAGTAATAAGTTATGTTGATAAAAGTAATAAATTCTATGTCATAAATTCTAATGAAATTGGCGATAATCAAACAGATATTTCTTATGACTATGATACAATTATAAAAAATATGTATGGTAGAAAAGAATCGTTTAATTTTTTATTCATAAATAGAACTTGGGAAACAAATGAAGCTAATTATAAATGATGAGAGTGTGTATTTGTAATTGTATTAGGAATTTAGTATCAAATTTATATAAAAAAATTAAGGTCATATTTGAATTACACTATTTGCTCCTTTTTAATATCACTAGTAATTAAAGATATATACGAAAATCATATATAAAAAACTCTAGGTAAACATTCAGTTCCTAGAGTTTTAAAATTATAATTATTTGTTTTTACTACTTTGTTTCATATTTTGTACATAAGGACTAACTAATATGGTAGCCAAGACATCTAATTGTTTTTCTAATGGTTTACTCTCCATTTTATTTTCAGCAACCGCACCTAGTTCTAGAGCGAACTGATAATAGTCATCAGTTTTTCTGATATTACCTTTAAAAGCAGTAAACAATAGTTGTGCCAGTTTTATATCAGATATGTGCTTTTCATCTTTTCCTATAAGTGCTTGAACATGAAGTTCTCCTTTATCTTCATCTGATAGAGTTTTATCAAATGTATCAATGTAATCATATTTTTCTTCTATAGTTAAATTATCTTTATCCATCATTTCAATCATTTTTTCAAAATAATCTATTCTCTGCTTATAAATTAATGAATTTTCAAATCCATCTTCAAATTCATATTCTTTATCAGATAAATCAATAAGTGTTCTTACTACTTGCATCCCTGTTTCATATAACTTAAAATCATTATCTAATTTATTGAGATAATTACTAATGCTATTAATATCATTACCCAACTCCATAACATGTTGTCTTACTTGTTCAGCTGATGATGGCATATCTTTAATCTTATTCTTTATTGCTTTAACGAAATAAAACATCATATTATTAATATGTTGATTTTGGGTTTCATAATTTGTTTCCTTATCTAAAAATAATTTGTCATTTGATAGATCTAAATACTTATCATTTAAATCATTAAGTTTTTTTTGAATTTCCATCCAATCCATATAATCACCTT
>CACZQD010000073.1 GCA_902783215.1 uncultured Erysipelotrichaceae bacterium | reverse complement strand
GATTATATATATCGTATGCACTATAAATAGATTTAAAATTAATAATGTTATTATATATATAATACTAGGTTTAAGTTCAATTTTATTATTAATTAATGAAATAAAAGTATATCACTATATTGGTTCTATTTATAAAGATAGAATACAAAGTATTGAACAGTGCCGTAAGAAAGCGTGTAAAAAATTATACTTAAAAAAGATTGATAATAAATATGATAATTATCATATGGATATAAATTTACCAAATAAAGATTTTTTTACATATGGTCCTTTTATTAGTTATTATAGATTACCAAAAAATATAGATATTATATATAAATAGGAGGTATAATATGATTTTAGTTACATTGGGAACTCAAGATAAAACTTTTTATCGTTTGCTTGATAATATCGAAAAATGTATAGATAATGGTATAATTAAAGAAGAAGTTATTGTTCAAGCAGGCTATAGTTCTAAATATAAGTCAAAACATATGAAAATATTTGATTTAATTCCTATGGATGAATTTGATAAATTAATATCTAAATGTGATTTATTGATAACGCATGGAGGAGTTGGGTCAATCATAGGAGGTCTTAGCAAGGATAAAAAGATTATTGCTTGTCCAAGACTTAGCAAATATAAAGAACATACAAATGATCATCAATGTCAAATTATAGATCAGTTTTATGAATCTGGCTATATTTTAAAACTTGATGAAGAAGATGATTTAAGTAAAGTGATTGAAAGAAGCAAAAAATTTAAACCTAAAAAATATAAAAGTAATAATTGTGAATTTGTTAAATTAGTAAAAGAACAAATTGATAAGTATTTAAATTAGTAAAGGAAGGTTCGAGATGAAGAAGATTATTCAAAATTCAGATAACATTTTAAAATATTTAATAGGTACATTATTTGTTCTTTTACCTTTTTTAGATATGCTAAGAACAACTTTTGTAAAAGATATAGAATTATTTAATATAGCAATTATAGAACTAGTTAATATAGTTTTGATTGGTTTAGCTTTATTGATAACTATAATTAAGTTATTTAAAAAGGATAAGAAATCTATCATATTTTTAATTATCTTTTTAGCTATATGCTTAGTATATATGTATTTACATTATCAAAACTTGATGAAATTTGATACAAAGATATTTGCTAAAGCTAAATTTAATTTTATTGTAGAATCATTCTATATATCTCGTGTATATGTTTTACCACTTATTTTGTTATTTGTTTTAATTAAAAATAAAGATGTATTTAATAAAGATTTTTATTTAAAAATAGCTAAAATAGTTATAAGTATAATATCGTTTTCTATAATATTTTTAAATATTTTTAAAATATCATATATATCTTATAGTGCTGATCATAATTTTATTACTCATAATATGTTCGATTTTATTTTCTATAATGGTAATTTTAAATTGATTTCAGCTCGTGGATGGTTTGATTCTGCTAATGAATTATCAGCTACATTACTTATGTTATTACCACTTAATATTTATATGCTATATAAAGAAAAGAAACCATTTAATGTTGTTTTACTAGTTAGTCAATTACTATGTATGATATTGTTGGGTACAAGAACATCTGCTTTTGGATCAACTGCTGTATGTATTTTTGCTCTTATAAGTTATATAATTATTCAATTTATAAAACATAATAAAATTGATTTAAATTATCTTAAACGTTTTGGTATGATTATTTTGATATGTACAGCATATTTTTCAATATCTGCTACTATGATGGCTCGTATAAATGACGGTTTTCGAGATTTTTCTGTGCATAATAAATCTGCATATAAAAAGTTAAGTGATTTAAAAGATTTGGATTCATTAGAAAAATTAGTAAAAAAATATAGTGATGAATATAAAGTTAATGAATTATTACTTAAACTTTATCCAATAAAGAACGATAAAGAGTTTTGGTTTAAGATTTTTAGTCGTAATAAAGCATTAAATAATAATAGTCGTATTTTAAAAACGGATATTATTAAAAGAATTAATGAACGTAATAATAATCCACAAGATAAATACTTAGGAATGGGGTATACGCTTAATTTTATGGATTTGGAAAGAGATTATGTATATCAGTATTATATATTTGGTATATTTGGAGTTTTATTGTTTATAGTTCCTTATATTTTATTACTATTTATTAATGCTTTTAGAGTTTTATTTAACTTAAAAGATAATTTCAAATTTGAAATATTATTATATTTAATGGCACCTGCTATGGGACTTGTTTTAGCATATTTATCTGGACATGTTTTTGGATGGGTAAGTCCTACAATGTATCTAGTTTTAACTAGTGCATTAATTACAGTGACAATTAAAAAGAAGGGAAGTGCGAAATGAAAAAGAAATTAACATTGTTTATTGCAATATTATGTTTTGGTATTATATTTACATATACTGCATTTCCTACTTCTCATGCTTTAGATAGTTATTGTATGGTGTGCAACGGATATAACAAAACAGCTTTATGGTTCTTACAAAATGGAAGAGTGGTTACATATTTGTTTTATCATGTTATGAACTTTATTCATATGCCAATGAATACTTTGGGATATGTATCTGCTTTTTTAGCTAATGTTTGCTTTAGTGTGGCGATAACTAGTTTATTTTATAAATTAAAAAATAATTTAAAGATCGATAATCCTTGGAAGAAGGGAATACTATTACTAGCATTATTTTTACTATATTACAATCCTTTATTAACTAGTATTTTACTTTTAGACGAGGTATGTGTTATAGCTTGTGGAATTATGTTATTTACATTATCTTCTATTAAATTGTTTAATGGAGGTATAAAAAACTATTTATTAGCATTTATATTTTGTTTAATAGGAGTTTTTTGTTATCAAGGAATTGCTTCATATTTATTTGTAACTATGTTTATTCTTTTAATAACTGATAATAAACTTAAAATAAAAGATCAATTGTTTAGAATTATATTTACTATTATTAATTATATTGTATCATTTTTGAGCAATTACTTAATTATAAGATTTGTTTATAATAAAAAATTTGGACAATTTAATATTATTAAAAATATTAATCATATTATTAATAATTTATTACCAGATGCATTAAAGAATTATTATCATTATATTAGTTATGTGAAGATTTACTATATTTTAGTTTTATTATCAATTGTTCTTTTAGTTGTATTTATTATTTTAAATAGAAATAAACTAAAAAATATTATATACAGTATATGTTTAATTATTTCAAGCATTATAATTCCATTTATTCCTAATGTATTTATGGCAAGCAATATGAATTATAGTGATGCTAAAATGACTCTTACAATTGTATCTGTGCCAATTTGCTTACTAGTAGTAGTTATCATTCATAATACAAATAAGATAATGAATTATATAACTTGTTTTGTGTTAATTATGTATTTAGCTATTTCAGGATATTCTGTTCATCAAAATATGAAAATTGATATTAAAAGATTTAAAAATGATACAGCATATTTAGCACAAGTTAATAGTAAAATATATTATTATGAAAAACGTAATAATATAAAAGTAAAAAAAGTATATTATGCATATGATATAGATTCAGCATATTATTATAACTTTGGTTATAATAATGGTGCGAATATCAGATTAATGAAAGTTAATTGGGCATTTGAGTGTTCATTTAAAACAATGACTAAGAAACAAATTAAAATAGAAAAAATGTTAAAAAAAGATTATATAAAGTATTTTGACGGTTTAAATTATAATAAATTTAATTCTAAACAATTTATTTTTGATAATGATACTTTATACCTATTGATTTATTAAATAATATAATAAATATATTATTATATGGAAAAAATTGATTATGCATGTTATAATTAATAATGTGTTAGATGAAGGTGATTTATGAAGAAATTTTTTACAAATATAAAAAAGTACTATAGATATGCTATCAGATCAGCCAAAGCTGAATTAAAAAGTGAGGTTGCTGATTCATATTTAAATTGGTTATGGTGGATTATTGAACCATTTTGCTTTATGCTTATTTATACATTTATTTTTGGCTTTGTTTTTAAAAATCATACACCATATTTTGCTTCATTTGTATTTATTGGATTAACTGCATGGGAATTTTTTAATCGTATGATCAATGGAAGCGTGAAGTTAATAATTAATAACCGTGATTTAGTTACTAAAGTATATATTCCAAAGTATATCTTATTGCTATCTAAATCATTTACATATGTATTTAAAATGGGTATTTCGCTTTTGATTACATTTGCTTTAATGATTTTCCAACACGTACCATTTACATTTAATATCTTATTTTTAATTCCAATATTTATAATATTATATTTATTTTCTTTTGGTATAGGTATGATTTTAATGCATTATGGGGTTACATTAAATGATTTAGCTAATTTAACTCATATAGTACTCAGAATGGTATTTTATTTATCAGGTATATTTTATAATATTAATGAAAGATTACACGGAAATTTAAAATTCCTCTTGTTAAGAGCCAATCCTGTTGCCTTTTTGATGCACCAATTACGTAATGTTATGCTTTATGGTAAATTGCCAAGTTTTGAAGGATTAGCTATTTGGTTTGGAATAAGTATTGTATTATGTATAGTTGGAATTAGAATAATACATAAAAATGAAAATAGCTATGCGAAGGTGATTTAATGAAAAAGAAACAAAATAATAAAAAAAATATTGCTATAACAGTAACAAATTTACATATTGCATATCGTGGACTTAAAAAAACATCTATTCGTGCTTCTTGGCATAAACTTAAAAATAAAATAGATATTTATGAAGCTTTAAGAGGTGTTAGTTTTGAAGTTGAAGAAGGTAAAATATTAGGTATTGTAGGTCAAAATGGTGCAGGGAAATCTACAATGTTAAGAGCTATAGCAGGTATTTTTTCACCTGATAAAGGACATATAAATCTTCATGGCAGAACTATTTCTCTTTTATCAATTGGTGTAGGATTTAATAAAAAACTAACTGGAAAAGAGAACATTTATCTATCTGGTATGTTGCTTGGATTTAGTGAAGAACAGATAAGTGAAAAAATAGATGAAATAGTTGCGTTTGCTGATATTGGTGAATTTATCGATAAACCAGTAAAAACATATTCATCAGGAATGTATTCTAAATTAGCATTTGCAATTACAGCTATATTAGAAACAGATATAATGTTAATAGATGAAGTATTATCAGTTGGAGATAAGAAATTCCGTGAGAAAAGTTATAATAAGATGAAAGAATTAATTAGTGATGATAAAAGAACTGTACTAATTGTATCACATAGTTTAGGAACAATTAAAGAATTATGTGATGAGGTTATTTGGTTAGAAAAAGGAAAAATAGTAGATAAAGGTCCTGTAGAAAAAATACTACCAAAGTACGAAGAATTTATGAGTTAGTAATTATACTAGCTTTTTTTTTCTCTTTATAGTATAATATCTTCGGTGATTGATATGTTTGTTGATGAAGCGATTTTGGAATTAGAAGCAGGTAAAGGTGGAAACGGATGTATGGCCTTTAGACGAGAAAAATATGTTGAAATGGGTGGACCTTTCGGAGGAAATGGTGGCCGTGGTGGAAATATTATTTTTAAAGGGGATGAAGGTCTTAATACATTAGTTGATTTAAAGTATAAAAAATTATATAAGGCTAAGAATGGTGAACATGGTCAAGGTAAAGGTATGCATGGAAAAAATGCTTCAGATTTAGTTGTTAAAGTTCCTTTAGGTACTGTTGTTACTGATGTTGATACCGATTTAATTATTGCTGATATTACTAAACACGAAGAAGAGGTTGTTGTAGCTTATGGCGGCCGCGGTGGTAGAGGTAATATTGTTTTTGCAACTCGTTCTAATCCGGCACCAGCTTTTTGTGAAAATGGTGAACCTGGTGAGATAAAAAAAGTAAAGGTAGAGTTAAAATTGCTTGCTGATGTTGGTTTAGTAGGTATGCCTAGTGTAGGAAAATCAACAATTATATCAAAGATTAGTGCGTCAAAGCCAAAAATTGCTGCATATCACTTTACGACTTTAAAACCTAATTTAGGAGTGGTGAAAACTATTGATAATCGTTCATTTGTGGTAGCTGATTTACCTGGATTAATTAAAGGTGCTTCTTTAGGAGAAGGTCTTGGTGATAAATTCTTAAAACATATTGAAAGAACTCGTGTTATCGCACATATTATTGATATGAGTGGTATTGAAGGTAGAGATCCATATGATGATTATGTAATTATTAACCAAGAATTAGAAAATTTTAATAAATCAATAATGAAAAAGCCGCAAATTGTTATTGCTAATAAAATGGATATGCCTGATTCTAAAGAAAATTTAAAACAATTTAAAGAAAAAGTTAATGTAGATATTTTTGAAGTGTCTGCTATTAATGGAATGGGTCTGGATAAAGTATTAATTAAGTTGGCTGACATGCTTGATACGATTAAGAAAGAACCATTATATGAAGATACTAAGTTTGAAAGTCATGTTGTTTATAAATTTAAAAAAGAAGAACCTTATAAAGTTATTAAAGAAAATGATCATACATATTTAATTAAAGGTAAAGAAATTGAAAAATTACTCCGCATGACATGGTTTGCTTCAGATGAAGCATATGCTAGATTTTCAAGGAAAATGAAAAAAATGGGGATTGAGGATAAATTAAGGAAGATGGGTATTCAAAATGGTGATATTATTAAAATATTAGACTATGAATTTGAATATCAAGAGTAGGTTTATGAAAGTATTTATAAAAAATAATATTTGTTACGTATTAATGTTTT
>CACZQD010000072.1 GCA_902783215.1 uncultured Erysipelotrichaceae bacterium | reverse complement strand
GAGACAAAACGTTTAAGATTTTTTAATCCAGATGAAGTTCCAGAAAACTTAATGGACGCTGATTTAATTAAAGCATATTTAAATTATACAAAGAAAAGACATTTGTAATGTTTACTTAAGAATTATCAATTTGATAGTTCTTTTTCTATATATAAATTTAGTGCTTATCTATTTATATTGATTAAAATATATAGTATAATATTCTTAACAAAAATTGTTATTATTTTAGTGAGGTTTATATGAGAAAGAAATTACTTTATAATACGAGTATTAATAAAAAATTATGTGGAATATTAAGTGTTTCTAACGTTAGTAAAGAAGTAGTAGTTATATGTCATGCAAGATATAGTAGTAAAGATTCACGAGTTACTTTTCTTATAAGTGAATATTTAACTGACAATAATGTAAATAATTTTAGATTTGATTTCGTATCATGTGGTGAATCAGAAGGTAATTATATGGATTATACCATAACTAGTATGATTAATAATCTGCATGATACTCTGGAAATATTAAACAATAATTATGGTTTTACGTCATTTATTTTAATTGGATGTAGTTTAGGTGGACGAATTGTATCATTAGTGGATACTGTAAAATTTGATATTAAAAAAATTATTCTTTGGTATCCAGCACTTAATTATAAAAAATATTTTAAATTGCCTAGTAAAGAGGAAAAAATAGCAAAAAAGATAGGATATGCTGTTATTGAACATAATAACAAATTAAGTTATAATTATTACTTAGATAATCATAACTATAATGCTTTTAAAAATTTAAAAAAACTAGATTTACCAATTTTATTTGTTCATGGTAAATTGGATGCTTTTGTATCTTATAAATGTTCAAGAAACATTTCTAAAAAGTGTAAGAATGCTAAATTAATTTTAATTGATAATGGTGACCATGGATTTCACAATGATATATGTATGAATAAAACATTAGAAGAAACACTAAATTTTATAAATAAGTAAAAGCTTCTAAATAATATGCATTAAAAATAATAATTTGCATATATTAATATTAGATGTTATTATGTATAATTTTTAATAATTAAATACATAATACTATTAGAAGCGATAATAATGTGACATTGATATATAGGACAGTATATAAATATACTGTCTTACCTTAACACTAACACGCTGTTAGTGTTTAATATAGATGAGAGCCTATGCTCTCTTTTATTGTTTTTTAGAACTAATTATGATAGAATATTTCTTGGAGATGATAAGATGAACAAAAAGAGAACTATTACCAAGAATAATATTGCTTCTATCGCACTTTTATATAATTATTTAGTAAATAATAAAAGTAGTTTATCAGTAGATAAAATTGATTCATTTTATAGTAAATATATCAGTGTGTTTGGTAAGATATATGAAGATAAATATTTGTTTTTAGATGAAGATATTAATGAGAATGAATTTAATCAAAAAATGATTTATATATCCAATGTTTTATATAATTATTATTATCGTAATAATTCATTTAAAAGTCCAAATAAACTTTATGAAAGTGATTATCTAGGAATAAAAATAGATAAAGATGAATTTGTAATAAATGATTTAAATGCAATTATGTTAAACTACCGCTCATTACCTGATGAAATTATTGATTTTTCTTTAAATGATGATATTTTAAAAAGTATTGATATAAAACTTAATGATTTAAAATATGATACTTTTATAAAATATTTTGATAATTATTTAGATATTTCTTCATTAAATAAAAATAGAGCTTTAGATCTGGCTAAAAGTAAGATAAATAGTTATGGATTGTATGATATTAATATTAATAATATAACGTATTTAAATAATAACATTGGTCATAATTATCGTATTTATTATGATGCAAAGAAAGATATAAAAAAAGTAAATATTAAGGAAATGGTATTGAAGAGGTAAATTATGAATGATGAATTGTTAGATTCATTATTTGATAATTATAATTTATCAAATAAAGATCGTGAAGAATTAAAAAGCTACATTTATAATATATATATTCATCCTGAGTTTCAAAAAAGAATAACTGATAAATTTATGCATCATGATAAAGTTAGTTTAGGGCAACATATCTTAGAAGATACAATTGTCACTTATAGATTATTAAAGAATAAAAAAAATAATAAATATAACTTAAAATT
>CACZQD010000071.1 GCA_902783215.1 uncultured Erysipelotrichaceae bacterium | reverse complement strand
TTTATTTAAATTTATAATATAAAAAAGGTAGCACAAGCTACCATTATAATTTTTATTGATATTGATATTGATACTTTTATATATTACAATACTCATCAATGTATTTATTTTTATATCTACAAGATTTATATAGTAAATTTCTTATAGACACAGTTAAGTTAATGGGGCCGTTAATGGGGCCGGGGCCGCGTTTTTCCGCACTTTAGTTTTAGAGTTTAGATTTATAGAGATTTATAACTGGGCGAACCGCAGCGTAGCCGTCGACGTCGTAGACGCTGCGGCCGCGCAAGCCAACGTCGAACACGCGCCACACACTCGAGGAAGCGTTATTCCATTGAGTCATTGTCCAATATAAATATTTAGAATTATATAACCAGCTTGGTGTTGTACTTTCTTTTGAACAAAATGTCGCACTCTCACTACAACTTGGATAAAATTGACTTCTCAATTCTTCCTTTTGTACTAATCTTGCTTTATATCCATCCACCTCTTTTAAATCTGTACTTGTAAATTTATCTGTTGCCCATGCATCTACTACATATTTTATATCTGATTTATTATAACTTGTTGCATTTTCACTTTCACAACCAGAAATATCAATACTTTGCTTTACTCCATCTACATATGGATAGCCACATGTTTCACTTGAATAATATGCCATTCCTCCATAGCCATTTTGGTTATATGCTGTACCTTGAGATGAAGAAGCATTCTTATTGACATGATTATCCTCAGTTCCTACTCCTCCATATGTGTTTACTTCTTCTACTGTTAATGGTTCTGCTTTTAGGAGTGTTACATAGTCTTGTGTTGAATCACTTTCTGCTATTACATAATATGTTTCTGAATTTATTGTTACTGTATCTCCTATGCTATAGGTTGGCATATATGGAGTAGATCCATCCTCATTTGTTTTGGCATTATCAGCTTGTACATATAAAATAGATATTCCTAAGTTTGATATTGCTACATCATCTTTTGGATAGTCTGATACTGGTGTATCTGAATTATATATTAATTTTAATTTTAATGTTTTGGTTGCTTTTGAAGGTAATGTATAAGTTGTATCTATTTCATTGCCTTCAGTATCTGTTAAGGTATATGTTAAGTGGTTGCACACTTTACTGGCATCTGATAAGGCTTCTTCTCCTGCTCCACGGCATTCTGGTGTGGGTATATTTATTTCTGATACGACTGCATCATAGTCTCCATCGTTTACGACATCAAATGTATATGTTACGCTATCACTAGGATTGGTTAGTGTGACTAAATAATCGGATAGTTCTACACTATTTTTTATTGTTGGTGCACTTACTTCTTGAGCTGTTCCATTTAATTCTACTTCTTGTAAATTATTAAATGATATTTTCCAGTTGCTTTTTCTATTTACTGATACTCCTGATACGTTCATATGACCTGTTATTGATGCATATGAAATACAAATTAATACGATTAAAGATAAAGATATAATGGATATTAAAAGTATTTTCTTTTTTTTTGTTAATTTACCGATATGTATCATAAGTACTCTCCTATCTTCATTAATAATTTACCATATTTTTTAAAATTATTCAATAGATAAAGATTAGTTTATTGTTTTTTTATTTATCGTTATTTTTTAATATATATTTATTATAGTAATTTGATTTATATTTTAATTGTTCTTCATATTCTTCATATGATGACATTTTTTCAAGTAATGTCTTTTTATTTGAAAATAGATTAGTTCCTAATCCTAATCTATTACCTTCGATTTTAAAACCTAATGAAGTTAATGTAGTAGGATAAATATCAAATGTTGTAAATTTTCTATTTTTAAGGGACTTTGTTTTAGCTTTTGAATTAATAAATACATTATATAGTTTACGATCATAAGTTTTATCTGCATCATATAATTCAAATATATTACGTTGCATTGATAAATGATCACCAGTAATTACAATAGTAGAATCTTTTAAACTATCTTGTGTCATAATCCAATTTATAAATTCTTTTAGTTGTACATCAGAACAATTATATGCATTAAGATAATTGTTTTTATATGGATTTGGGCAATTTTTTTCTTTATATCCATCAGTAGCATGGGTATTAGTTGTTAATAATGTATAGTTAAACTTTTTATTATTTTTAGCTACTTTTAATAAATCTTTTTTAGCAAATTTAAATAATTTTTTATCTTCTATACCCCACCATACATAATAATCTTTATCTATCCATTTATGTTTTTTAGCATAATTATAGTCGTGAATAACGTAATTACCATGATTTTGAAAATATTGTTTTCTTTTGGCAAAATTGCCATCTGATCCTAATAATAAATAGTTTTTATAACCATTTTTTTGTAATATATCTCCTAAGCTATATGCACCTTCTAAATAATTCTCATTTAAATAATCTACTTGTTCATTTAAAACCTTAAGGGGTACTCCAGCTGTTGTTCCTACCATTCCAGCAATAGTCCATGTCGCACCATAAGGAACATAGGCACCTCCTAATAAATCATTATTACTAAAACTTATATTATTACGCGCTAAAGATTCTAAATAAGGAATTACTGATTTATCAAAATTTCCTCCATTTTCATTTGAAAACATAGATGTTTCTAATGATTCAACATAAATATATATTAAATTGTTGGTTTTTTTATCTTTTGAAACACTAACTTGTTTTGGATCGACATAATTAGTTTCAATAAAACTAGATTCTTTAAGATAATGAATATATTCATTTATTTTGAGTTTATCAAATGTAAATGTAACTGTAATAAAAAGGAAAAATAACATTATGATTAAATTCATTATTATTCCAAAAGGAAATAATGAAATTTTAATAGTTTTATTCTTAAATTTAATATTTATAAACCAATTATCTTTTATAATTGCTTTTAAAAGCATACGAATAAATAGATATATAAATATTAAAAACAATGTTTTTGGCAAAACATACTTTATTCCATTGATAATGATATCGTTACTAGTTCCCTCTGCATTTTTAAAAGAATAAAGTAATTGTTCAAAGCTAACATTATCAAATACAGTTGAAATATAATTGGAAAGAAAGATTAGAACTAATGAAACTGCAACAATTATAAAGCAAATAATACTACTTATTTTTATTCTTTTTGTAATCATTTAAAACCTTCTTTTCTAGAGTAACAGTTATATTTTTTACTACTATTATTAAAATAGTTGAAATAATAATGTTAATAATAACATTTAAAATAAACATTTTTATGTATAAAATAGGATAAGATAATACTGTATTAAAATCAGTTATATTAAATACTTTATAACCTAGTAATTTTAATATAATATTTGAAATAATTATTAAAAAACTTGTTAAAAATATTCCTTTAAATAGTTTTAAATTTAATAAATAAACAATTAAACTTATACATAAAATGCTCGGTATAATTAATAATATAAATAATTCCATAGTCTCCTCCTACCAATTAATATTAAAGTTAAACGATTGAGTAAATGATTTAATTTTATTAATAAAACATTTAACAGGTTTTAATTTGCTCGCACCATAAAATAATAATTTACGAATTAATTCCATTACAAATCCCATTATAAAGATTATGCATAATCCAATAATAATGTATATTAATTTTTTATATCCATAAAATAATCCAGTATCTATTTTTAATATTTGATAAATACTACTTCTCACATATGGAAATTCATGGAACAGATATATACCAAATACAAATGATGAAATATAATTAATTATTTTACTTTTTAATTTAAAACTTCTAAACAATTCAAAATACGCAACACTTTGAATAATAGCAAATGGTGTGGAATAATTATTTTGTGAAGCTAAAATTCTTTTAGATATTTCTCCTATAAAGCTTCCAATAAATAAATTACTGTCTGCAAACATCCATATCAAATAATTGGATAAAGCCATTGAAAATATAATTCCTAATAATAATAATCTATAACCATTAATACTTAATTTATTAAAATGATATGTTTCTTTTATTGGATATCTTCGAATATAAGCACCAATTAAGTATAAAATAATAAAATTAAAAAAAGTATATCCATCATTATAAAGTGTTCGAAAACCTGTTATGTATGGAATGATTACTAAAACAATTAAAGAAACTATTATCATTCTTTTAAATTGTTTTCTTGATAATTTATCTATAATAACATTAATATGATCACTTAACATATAAACAATTATATATGTATTTATAAACCAATAATAACTAACTGATGAAGGTATACTATAGTTAAATATTGTGATTATATTATAATCTTCAATCCAGTTTAATTTAATGGAAATAAGTAATAAAACTACACAGAAAAAGATAACTTGTAATACTAAATTTAATAATTTCGATAATCTAAATATACTTTTAGATTGAAAAAAGCCCATCAACAATACAAAAGAATTTACATGTACTATTATTAAAAACCAAATAAACTTAAAAAATATTTTTAGTTGTGGATTACCACAATTTTCTATAATATGGCCATGTGACAGTATGTGCCACAAAATAATGAAAATCATGGAAATAATTCTCATTAACTCGAAATTTGAATTACGTTCTTTTTTCATTTTTTCCCCCTGAAAAAATATTATTTTTTCCCCTTGTTTCTTTCAAATAATATATCAGTTTTAAATATAAGAATAACAAATATAATCATTAAAAATCCATAACTTAACATTCCAAAAGCTGGATTAACTATTATATATATGATTGATGCTGCTGAGAAAAGCGCAGTTATCAAGTAGATAATTAGTACAGTACTTCTTGGTGAAAAGTTCTTTTTAAGCAATTGATGATGTATATGACTTTTATCAGGAGTAGAAACACTTTCACCTTTAAGTTTACGTCTAATAATAGCAAACAATGTATCTAAAATTGGTACAACAAGTATAAATAATGGAATTACTATTGATGACATCATAACGCTCTTAAAACCTAAAAGTGTTATGATAGAAATAATAAATCCTAAAAACATCGATCCAGTATCTCCCATAAATATTTTAGCTGGATTAAAATTATGTACCAAGAAACCAGTTGTAGAACCAAACATAATGAAAGTTAATACATATGCTAGTTCAAAAGATAATGATGGAGCTGTTTGAAAGCATGCAATTATTCCAATTGTTAAAAAGAATATTGCTGAAACACCACCTGCTAATCCATCTAATCCATCAATAAGATTAAGACAATTAATACATCCTAGCATGAATAAAATGGTAATTGGATATGCAAACAACCCAAAATTAATATATAGTCCAAAAATATTGATATCTTGTAATAATACTTGTCCATAAACAACAACAATAAAGGAAGCAATGAACTGACCAATTAATTTTGATTTTGCGCTTATTGGTTTAATATCATCCATAATACCAGTTACAATAATAACAAAACTTCCAATCAAAATTGCATTCATCATATAAGTCATTTCCCCAAATAGAATATAACCTAGTAAAAAGCCAGCATAAATACCTAAACCACCTAATCGAGGCATTGGTTTTTTATGAACTTTTCTCTCATTTGGAATATCAAGCGCTCCAACGTGTTGAGCTATTTTTATTACAAATGGAACAAATAATGATACAAAAATAAATGGAATTAGTATCATCAATAAAATATTCTTAATATTAACATCTATCATCTTATCACCAAATACATTATACCATATCCATGCACAATTTGTCATTTTTTTTGAAAAAAATATGACATTTTAATCAAAAATGTCATATCCTAGATCAAAATCAACTCTAGTATTTATACCATTAATGGTACCATTTGATGAAAATTGCCAATATTTATAACCTGTAAGATTATATGAAGGTGTCATTTGCATTGCAGTATTATGATTAGTTATTGTATTGTTTTTAGGCCACTGTGCTAACCATATATTATATTTTTTAGCTAATTCTTTAGTATCTAAATAGTTATTTAACCATTTAGCATTAGCATATATTCCACATTTATAACCATTACTTTCCATAGTTGAACAGTACTTATCAGCAATTTTAGTTAAAGTTGTTTTCCCCGTATTAACCATACTAGAATCTTCCATATCATAAAATACTTTAGTACTTAAAACAGGTGAATATCCTTGATTCTTTATTGTCTTTAATAATCTTAATGTATGATTAGCTTCCTCAGTAGCATATTTATATTGATCAGCATATGAATATAGATAAATAGCATATGGAATATTATATGTTTCACAGCCTTTAACATATTCTAAGAATTTGGCATCATCATATTTGGCTAAATCACCACCAAAACCTGCTCGAATGATGACAAAACCAATATTGGATTGAGCAACTTTCTTCCAATCAACATTATATTGCCAACTTGAAACATCAATACCTCGATATATTTTTTTATTAGTATATTTTTTTAGTGTGAATTGTTGACTTTTTCCATAATTTAATTTATTACTATAAATATTAGTTCCATTACCTGGTTTACTTGATGCAACATCAATAGCTAATGATCCTAGTTTGGATACAAAAGTATATGCTCCACCACCAACATCTTTAATATACCATTGTTGTGATTTTAAAGATTTATATTTATATAGTTGAATATTTGTTCCTGAATTTGTATTTCCACCTGTAATATCTAAACTTGTTTTGGGACTTAAAGAACTAGTGATAGAATAAGAACCATCAGATAGTTTTTTAATATACCATAATTGATTTAAAGTAAGTCCCGTTGAATAAACTTGAATATTGGTTTTATTTAATTTAGAACCACCTGATAAATCTATTGATAAATTACTGTTAAGTGCTGAATTAATGTAATAATATCCAGGTTCTATATTAGCGTCATTATATTTTGGTAAATCATTATTTAATTTTGTAGGTTCTAATGAGTGCTGTTGACTAGTTTCTCTAGTTAATGAATTAACTACTGTATTAGAATTAGTTTCATCAATATCATCACCAACATCTATGGTCATAGAATTATTTTTATCACACATAATATATTTTCCATACTCATATCTAATTTTCCATAATTGACTAGGAAATGATTCGTTAGTATATAATTGTAAATTAGTTCCAGGTTTAGTTTCTTTACCAGTCACATCAAGAGAAAACAATTGATTAAAACCAGAAAGTATAGAATAGTAATTACCTCCAACATATTTAAAATACCATTTTTGACTATTACTATCATTAGCATCACTATATATTACATTCGATCTATTACTAATTAAATTATCATTAATTGTTAATCTTTTATTTAACTTTGTATTAGTAATTGTATATAAACCAGATTTAACAGGAACAACACTTGTCTTTGTAAAAATAAATCTTTGAGCAGTCGAATTAGTTGGAGAATATACTTGGATATTTGTACCGCTCGATTTATTAGCGCCAGCAACATCCAAATATAAATTATCGTGACTCATTCTAGATACTATCATGTAAGTGCCATCACCATTACTTTTGATTATCCAGTGCTGAGCATAATTATTATTTTTTTGATATAATTGTACATTCGTACCAGATTTTTTACCTGCTCCATCTACATCTAGCATTGAGCTATCTGACAAAGCTGAATTAATACTATAATATCCATTATTTAAGTATTTGACAGTCCATATTTGTGACCAAGCATCTGTAGATTTATATGATCTTATATTAGTATTGTTTGTAATATTACTATTAGCTGAATCTACAACATTAGCTTGATTCAACTTCGATTTTATAATATAATTACCATCTTCAATAGTTCTTTCTTTTTTTAATACTGGAATAAATTTAAATTTTTGAGCTTTAGATTTATTACCTTTATACATTTGAATATTATTTCCATTATATACTGAACCACCTCTTACATCAACATATAAATTATTACATCTAGAAATAATATAAAAGTATCCACCACCAGCATCCTTAATTAACCATTGTTGTGCTTTATAATTATTATTTTGATATAACTGGACATTTGTACCGTTTGTTTTATATGAACCATTTACATCTAAATTCATGTTACTTGCTAAAACAGTAGTGATTCTATAATAACCATTACTAAGTTTTAATACTTTCCATTGTTGATTGTAATTTGTAGATTCAGAAATCCATAATTGGACATTTGTATTATTTTTTGTCCTACCTCCAGATACATCTAAAAGATATCTTTCATTTAAGGCACTTTCGATATAATATGTTCCATTATCTATAGTTGCCGCTTTAACACTAATAGTTCCAATAAACATTAGTATAGCCATTAGTAAAACTTTTTTTATTTTAGACATTATTCTCACCTCTTATTTTCTCTATTTATAGTATACCAATTTCTTTATTTTTTTTCAACTTTAATCCCTACATTTATATTATTCGACAAAAAATATCAAATTCCTTTATAAATTTGATATTTAATTATTTTTAATAAAAATAGATAAAAAATCTGCAACCTTTTTAACAATATCCTCACTTTTATTTATAGCAATAGATTTTTCAAATGCTTTACCACCTATAGTTAAAGCTGAAATCAAAGACATAACAATTATCATTATAAGCAAAGAATTAAGATGGAATTTCTGACTTAGTGCTAAAGCGATAGTTGCACCAGTAGAACCAGATATAATTCCACATATATCACCTACAACATCACAACAAAAAGATGACACTTTATCAGCATTTTTAATCAACCATAAAGAAGTTTTAGATCCCTTAACTTTTTTTGATGCCATCGAATGAAATGGAACCGAAGATGATGTTGTAACTGCAACTCCAATCATATCAAATAATACACCGATAAATACTATTAATATTGTTACAATAATACCAAATATAATATTAATATGTGGAATCGCAGTCTCTGAAATTAAAGTAAAAATAGAAGATATTAAAAATGCAATAATTACTATTTTTATAATCCATTTATAATCCGTATTTTTCATTATTACCTCCGAATTTAAAATAAAAAGGACCTATTGTCCCCCTTTATTATTTTATGGCCTTTAACATGATTAACTTTACGTCATAGGTCAAGTTGGTTTTCCCCATTATCTACATTCCGTTACCAGTTTGCGGTTCCCCTTTAAAGATAATGATATAACGTCACCGTTTATACGACTTGATTACCACTTAGTACGTACTGTAATCTCATATTAATTCACTCTAGGAGCTTTCCTCACCAACCATTTATTATTAGTCTTTTTTGCAAACTATGTTTCATAATGCGATACTTATATTGATTAGCTAGATCAATATAAGCTGATCATTAATCCCCACAACTCACTCAAGGCAAGCTACTCTATTCATAACTTTCGCCACAAATAGGTTTAATCCTAAGTCATATCTGGTCCATCAGTTGATACGTATAGGCCAAATACAAAAGTAGGTCTCCACGAATGGTGGGTCGGAATCGTATGCCATTACGAGCGCCCAACATTCTATCTTCCAGCACTCACCCCAAACTGGGCGTAAGAAGCAAGCACCAAAAGCTTCACAGATGTGCTAATGTACGGTTGTTTAATCCCGTCTTCATAATAAATGTAATTGACTAGAATAATGCGCCAATACAAGCCAAATTATATCAAAAATATTGTAACTTGTCAAATTCATTATATGCGATAAATTTAGCTATTAGACTACTTTTTTCGAAAAACAATAAACTTACTAAATATATAAATATATTATTTAATATAAGTCCAATAACACTAAATGTAATAAATA
>CACZQD010000070.1 GCA_902783215.1 uncultured Erysipelotrichaceae bacterium | reverse complement strand
GGTGATGATTTATTTGTAACTAATAAAAAATGCCTACAAATGGGAATAGATAATAATGCTGGTAATGCTATTTTACTTAAAGTAAACCAGATTGGTACTATTACGCAAACTTTAGAAACAATTGAATTAGCTCGTAATAATAATTATAAAACAATTATATCTCATCGTAGTGGTGAAACAGAAGACACAACGATTGCTGATTTAGCTGTTGGCCTTAATTTAGGTCAAATTAAAACTGGTTCTATGTCTCGTACAGATCGTATTTGTAAATATAATCAATTAATGCGTATTGAAGAGGAACTAAGTAATTAGTTCTTCTTTTGGAAAGGATAAGTATGAATGAAGTATTAAAATTTATTACTGATTTATTAAATCTAAAAATTGTTAGATCAATAATTGCTAGTGTTATTAGTGTTATTATATATAGTGTTATAGCTAGAATATTAAATGATAAAAATCATAAATCAAAATTATTTTCAAGTGGACGTGGTAAAACCTATATTAAAATGATAAAGAGTATTATACGTTATATAATGATTGGTATTACAATACTAATTATTTTAAGAATATATGGAATCAATGTTGGTTCAATGTTAGCTGGGGTTGGAATAGTTGGAATTATTATTGGATTTGCTATTCAAGATTTACTTAAAGATATTATTAAAGGATTTGATATTTTATCTGATCAATATTTTCAAGTAGGAGATGTAATTAAGTATCAAGAAATTGAAGCAAAAGTAATAGCTATAGGATTAAAATGTACTAAAGTTAAAGATGTTCGAAGTTATAATGTTATATCAATATCTAATCGTAATATTGACCAAGTTGAAGTTGTTTCTGAGATGATTAATATTGATGTACCACTTCCTTATGAATTAAGACTTAAAGATGCTGAAAAAATTATTAATAATATATTAGATAGTATTAATAATATTAAAGGTATTAAAAAAAGTGAATATCGTGGCGTAAGTGAGTTTGCTCAGTCAAGCATTAACTATAATATTAAAGTATATTGCCAAACTGATCAAAAAGTTCAAATTAGAAGAGATTGTTTAACAGAAGTATTAAACATATTAGAAAATAATAAAATTAGTATTCCATATCAACAAATTGATATTCATACTAAATAAATGTAGTTTTTTTGTAATATATATTATATAATATTAGAAAGTGAGGTGATAGTATGATTATTTCAACAAATAATGAAATTGCTGGTAAAGAGATTGTTGAAACATTAGGAATTGTTAAAGGAGAAATGGTTCAATCAAAAAATATTGGTAAAGATTTATTAGCTGGTGTTAAAAATATTGTTGGTGGTGAATTAACTGGTTATACTAAAATGATTAGTGAAGCTAGAAAAGTTGCTACAGATAGAATGATTGAAGAAGCAAAAAATTTAGGTGCCGATGCAATAGTTACTGTTAGATATGGTTCTTCAGGTGTAGCACAAAATGCTGCTGAGATTATTGCTTATGGTACAGCTGTTAAATTAAAATAAAGATGTGAATTATGATAACAATTCTAAAATTTAAATAAAAATAGTTATTAGAACTGATAATAATAAAAAAATTTTAAGACTTTGTTAAGTATTGGAGTAGTAAAATGGATCGTAAAGAATTAAAAAATAATGCAAAAAAAGTATTCAAAAGGAATTATTTAAAAACTATATTGGTAATATTTATTATTGGTTTATTAGTTAATGGTGGATATCATTTTAAATCAATTGCATCATCTAGTGAACTAATGAACAATTCTAATCAAATGGAACAAAAAAGTAACTTTCAATTAGTAAATGATGTAGCAAAAAAAGTAAGTAAACAATCTAAAAGTGGTAAAAGTGTAGGCGTAATTGCGCCTGTATTTAATAAAATTACAGAAAGTAATTCTACTGTTATAGGACTGTTAAACTCACTTAATTTGTACTTATTAAACCATTCAATGAGTGCTGTTGTTATATCAATAATAGGTTCTTTAATAATAATATTAATTAAAGTATTTGTTCAAAATGTCATGACGATTGGATATAAAAGATATTTTTTAGAGCAGCGTAGATATGATACTAGTGTTAAAAAAATAATTTTTCCATTTAATGTACATAAAACAATACATTTATGGTTAATTGTGTTAGTTAAAAATATTTACTTATTACTATGGGATTTAACTATTATTGGTGGTATTATTAAGCACTATCAATATTTAATGTTGCCATATGTTTTAGCTGAGAATCCTAATATTAATAGAAAAGAAGCATTTAGATTATCGAAAGAGATGATGGATGGATTAAAGTGGGAAACATTCAAATTAGATTTAAGCTTTTTTGGATGGGGTATATTAAATATTTTATCTTTTGGTTTGCTTGATTTGTTCTTTATAGATGGATATAAGCAATGTACTTATGCTGAACTTTATATGCAAATAAGAAAAGATAAGAAAGACACTTTAACAGATGGATCATTATTGAATGATAAATATTTAGATATTAAAGAAGAAATTAGTGAAGAATATCCAATGGATAAATTCAGTATTCCAGTTAAACAAAAAAAGAAGAAAGATAAACGTGACTATAATGTTCAATATGGTATAAAAAACTATATATTAATGTTTTTTACTTTTTCATTCGTTGGATGGAGTTGGGAAGTATTACTTCATATTATAAAAGATGGTAGATTTGTTAATCGTGGAACTATGTTTGGGCCTTGGCTTCCAATATATGGCTTTGGTGCGATTATGATTCTTATCTTATTAAAATCATTGCGAAAAAAGCCAGTTTTATTATTTATTAGTGCGATGATATTGGCTGGTATAGTAGAATATTCTACATCTTGGTATTTAGAGACATTTAAACATACTAAGTGGTGGGATTATAGCGGTTATTTCCTTAATATTAATGGACGAGTATGTTTGGAAGGGTTATTTGTATTTGGACTAGGTGGAGCAGCTGTGACTTATTTTATTGGTCCGATACTAAATGAACTATATTCTAAAATAAAACCTCGAGTAAGTTTGGTAATATGTATTATTTTACTAGTTTTATATGGATCTGATTTTGTATATTCATCAAAACATCCAAATACTGGTAAAGGTATTACTGATTATGATCAAGAAAAAGTTTAAGTTATTATTAAAAGTTATATATTAGTTTAAAAATCTCAAGTGAGATTTTTTTCTTTTCTAATACATATTTAAAATATGCATTATTTGTGGTATAATGTAGTAAGTAAATAAGAATTAATTTAATTATGATGTAGAGAGGATTTAGAGTAATGAGAACAAAAAATGCTTTAAAAAATATGTCTAGTAGTTTTGCGAACAATTTATTTTTAAATATATTACGTTTTGTGTCACGTACCATTTTTATTAAAGTATTAGGTGAGACATACCTAGGTATTAATGGTATGTTATCAAATGTTTTAGGTTTGCTGGCTTTTGCTGATTTAGGTATTGGTAGTGCGATTAGCTTTAGTTTATATAAACCTTTAGCTGATAAAAATAAGAAAAAGATAGAATCTTTAATGAAGTTTTATAAAAAAGCCTATTTTATTGTTGCTTTAGTTGTATTGTCAGCTGGACTTATGATATTACCATTTTTATATTTCTTTGTTAAATCTGGTACAGAGGTTCCTTATTTAAGAATTTATTATGTATTATTCCTAATTAATATGGTTATTGGTTATTTGTTTTCATATAAGAGAACTTTGATTATAGCTGATCAAAAAGAATATAAAATAGTACCAATTATTATTGTTTCTAATATTTTATTAACTGTTTTTCAAATAATTGTTTTATTTGTATTTAAAAATTATTTTATTTATTTATTTGTTCAAACAATATTTTTTTTATTAGAAAATATATTTGTTAATCGATATATTAATAAACAATATGCTGATTATGACTTTGATAATGCTC
>CACZQD010000069.1 GCA_902783215.1 uncultured Erysipelotrichaceae bacterium | reverse complement strand
TATTTTATATTAATTGAAAGGCGTGATTAACATGAGTAAAAATGAAAAAAATAATTTGTCAGATAAAATACAAATCAATTGGTATCCAGGGCATATGGCTAAAACTAAGAGATTAATAAGTGAGAATATTAATCATATTGATATTGTTTATGAAGTTGTTGATGCTCGTATACCATATTCATCAAAAATAAAAGATATTGATAATTTTATAAGTAATAAGAAACGTATTATGATTATGACTAAAGCTGATATGTGTGATAGAGAAGAAACTAATAAATGGATTAAATACTATGAAAACTGTGGATATAAAGTAATGTTAACTAATTTGATGAAAGATAGATTAAATAATCTTATTAATTTAACTAAAGATATGCTTAAGGAAGAATTTATTAAACGTCAAGAAAAAGGATTAAATAATCGTAAAATTAGAGTATTAGTAGTTGGTATTCCTAATGTTGGTAAAAGTACCTTAATTAATCGTTTAGTTGGTAAGAAAGTTGTTAATGTTGGTAATAAACCAGGGGTTACTAAACAATTAAATTGGATTAGAGTGGATAAAGATATAGAACTTTTGGATTCTCCAGGAATATTATGGCCTAAGTTTGATAATGATGTTGTTGCGCTTAATTTAGCTAGTACTACAGCTATAAAAGAAAGTGTCTTACCAATTGATAAAGTTGTTATTCATATAATTGAAAGTTTGAAACAGTATTATCCTGAATATTTAATGAAACGATATCAATTAGAAGATTATGATGATATCGTTGATGCTTTAGATCATATTGGTAAAAAAAGAGGTTGTTTAGTTAAAGGTGGAGAAATTGATTATGATAAAGTATATGACGTAGTTTTAAATGATATTAAATCTGGTTTAATTGGCAGTATTACACTAGATAGGTGTGATTATGTATAGTTCATTAGTATTAGCTTATATTGGAGATAGTGTTTATGAACTTTATATTCGAAAATATTTAGTAAGTAAAAATATAGTAAAAGTAAATGATTTACAAAAAGAAGCAATTAAGTATGTTAGTGCGAAAGGACAAGCCCAAGCATTAAAAAAATTATTAGATAGTAATTTTTTAAGTGAGGAAGAACAAGATATCATAAAAAAAGCTCGTAATCATAAAAGTCATAGATCTAAATCAACAGATATTTTAACGTATAAACATGCTACAGGCTTGGAAGCTTTAATTGGTTATTTGTATTTATTTAAAAAATATGATAGATTAGATAGTGTGATGAAATTTATTGAGGAGGAAATATGTTAGTATATGGTAAAAATGTTGCTTTAGAGTATTTAAATAATAATAAAGAGATAAAAAAAGCATATATATCAGATAAATTTAAAGACTTAGAAATCCTTAATTTACTAAATAAAAAAAAGATTAATACTAAATATATTCAAAAATATAACATGGATAAACAATTTCCAAAAGTACATCAAGGAATTGTTTTAGAAGTAGAAGACTATAATTATAAAGAATTATCTTCTATTAAAAATGCTTCTTTAGTTGTTATGCTTGATCATATTGAAGATCCTCATAATTTTGGAGCAATTATTAGAACTTGTGAAGCAGCCTCTGTTGAGGGAATAATTATTCCTAATAAACGATCTGTTAGTGTGAATGAAACAGTTGTTAAGACAAGTGTTGGAACTGTTGATAAGGTAAATATAGTTAAAGTATCAAATTTAGTAAATGCTATTAAATATTTAAAAAAACAAGGTTTTTGGATTATTGGAACAGATATGAATGGTACCAATTATACAGATATTGATTACAGAGGAAAAATCTGTATTGTATGTGGTAATGAAGGTCATGGTTTAAGTGATTTAGTTAAGAAGAGTTGTGATTTTATAGCTAGTATTCCTATGCAAGGAACAGTTAATAGTTTAAATGCTTCTGTTGCAACAGCTATAGTTGTTTTTCAAGCTTTAGAAAAAAGAGGTGAGTAATGGATTATCGTGATTTAAATGATTTTGAATTACTAAATTATGTAGCAGAAGGTAATGAAGATGCTAATAATATAGTTTTAGAAAAGTATAAGCCTATGATTAATAAGTTTGCTAGTAAAATGATTAATGTGTGCCAAAATACAGGACTTGAAAAATCTGATCTAGAACAAGAAGGTCTTTTAGGACTCATTCATGCTACGGAAACATTTAGTGATCAAAAAGATACGTCTTTTTATACATATGCTAAAACTTGTATTGAAAGAGCAATTATAAGTGCAGTTATATCTTCTAAAAGATTGAAACATAAAATATTAAATGAGTCATTATCCTTTGATAGTGATGAATTAACTAATAGTAAACTTTTAAAAGATGATTTAACTAATCCAGAAAATATTATTATTGATTTAGATACAGAAGATTATATTATAAATAAAATAAAAAAAGTTTTAACTGATTTAGAAGATCAAGTATTTCAATTAATGATTGCTGGATTTAATTATAAAGAGATAGCTGATCTATTGGATAAAGATTCAAAATCTATTGATAATTCTATTCAAAGAATTAAGAAAAAAATAAAAGATATATTAAATGAAAAATGATGTATAAGTCATTTTTTTTTGAAAATAATCAACTAAAGGTTTTAAATGACAAATAAAAATGTTATAATGATTATAATGAGTCAGTAGGTGATAAAATGGAATTAACAGAAATACTTAATATATATCAAAAATATTTAGATCAAGTAAATGAGTTATGGAGGACTCTTTGACGTTGATAATAAATTAATTGAAATTGATAAACTACAGTCATTAATAAATCAACCAAATTTTTGGGATGATAAAAATCAAAGTGAAAAAGTTTTAAATAAATTTAATAATCTCAAAGGAACTGTTGAAAGTATAAAAAAATTAAAAGATAATATTACTGATGCATTAGATATGATTGCTTTTTTAAAAAGTGATTATGATGAATCTTTGAAAAAAGAATTAGAAGATAATATTTCAAAGTATAATCAAGACTTATCTTCTTTAACTTTAGAACTATTATTAAATAAGGAATACGATAAATGTGATTGCGTTTTAGATATTCATCCAGGTGCAGGTGGTACTGAAAGTTGTGACTGGGCTATGATGCTTTATCGTATGTATACTAGATGGTGTGAAAGTAAAGGATATAAAATAGATATAATTGATTATCAAAATGGTGAAGAAGCAGGTATTAAAAGTGTATCCATCATGATTCATGGAATAAATGCTTATGGTTTTTTAAAATGTGAAAAAGGTGTTCATCGCCTTATTCGTATTAGTCCTTTTGATTCAAATAAAAGAAGACATACATCTTTTGCATCGGTAGATATTACACCAATTTATGAAAATCCTGAATTTGAAGTAAAAGATAGTGATTTAAGAATAGATATTTATAGGGCATCAGGTCATGGAGGACAAGGAGTTAATACAACTGATAGTGCAGTCAGAATAACACATATTCCAACTAATACAGTTGTTACTTGCCAAAATGAACGAAGCCAGATGCGTAATAAAGAAATCGCTTATGAAGTATTGAAAAGCAAATTATATCAATTGGAAGTTGAAAGACAAGAAAAAGAGTTGGCTAGTATAAAAGGACAAAATAAAGAGATTAATTTTGGTTCGCAAATAAGAACTTATACTATGCATCCATACTCATTAGTTAAAGATCATCGTACAAATTGTGAAACTGCTCAAGTAAACAAAGTATTAGATGGTGATATTGATATGTTTATTGATGAAAGTTTAAAAAGAGGTGTAGTATGATATTTAAAAGAAAGAAAGAACATGTACAAACTGTCAATGATGTTCAGCAAAGTAAAATAGTGAGATTCGCACAATTTTTATCAGGGATTTTTATTATATCAGTTGCTTATAATATTTTTATGAAAGCTACTAATGCTATGTATGGTATTGGTGGAGTAGCAATTGTTGTTCATAAAATTTTTAATGTTCAAAACTATTTATTTATCTTAATAGCTAATATTTTGTTATTACTATTGAGTTACATTCTTTTAGGAAAAAAAGTAACAGCTAGATCTGCTTTAGGTTCTATAATTTATCCTTTATGTATCCATTTTACGGAATGGATGGTACCACATGTTCACATATCTAATTTAGAGGTTATTGTAATGGTTGTTTCTGGTGCGATTGCAACAGGGTTTGGTTTAGGACTAGTTTTCCGATCTGGTTATACGACTGGTGGGACTGATATTCTGGATCAAATCATTAGTAAATATTTAAAGCTATCAATTGGAAAAGCAATGATAATTGTTGATGGTTTAGTTATTGTTTTATGTAGTTTAGCTTTTGGATTTGAAGTTATGGTTTATTCTATTATTACTTTATATATTGTTAGTTTAATATCTGATAAAGTGATTATTGGAATATCACAATCAAAAGTATTCTACATTATAACGGATAATGAGACTAGTGTGAAAAAGTACTTAATTCAAAAGCTAAATCATGGTGTAACAGTCTTACAAGGACGTGGAGGATATACAGGTGATAATCAAAAGGTTATTATGTGTATAATTCCTACAAGAGAATATCATGCTGTAAAAGAAGAAATTAAGAAGTTGGATCCAAATGCCTTTTTCTTGGTAACGGATTCATATGAAGTGTCAGGAGGAGCATAATTTATGGATTTAATAAGATTAAGAAATGTTAATAAAACTTATAAAAATGGTGTAACAGCTATATATGATTTAGATTTAAACATCAAAAAAGGAGAGTTTGTCTTTATTATAGGAGAAACAGGATGTGGTAAATCTACATTAATAAAAATGTTATATCGAGAAGAAAAACCAACTAGAGGAAAAATACTTGTTGGAGGTATTGATGTAGCTAAATTAAGAAATAGAAAAGTTTATAAATTAAGAAGAAAAATTGGAGTAGTTTTTCAAGATTATCAATTATTACCTAAACTAACTGCTTATGAAAACGTAGCTTTTGCTTTAGAAGTATTTGGTTTAACTAAAGAAGAAATACATAAAAAGGTTGTTAAAGTTTTAGAATTAGTAGGACTTAAAAATAAAGCTAAGCATTATCCAAATCAATTATCTGGTGGAGAACAACAAAGAGTTGCCATTGCTAGAGCTATAGTTAATGGTCCAAAATTACTTATCTGTGATGAACCAACAGGAAACTTAGATCCTAAAAAAAGTATGGAAATAATGCGAGTTTTAGAATCAATTAATCAACTTGGTACAACTGTTTTAATGGTAACACACGATATTAATATAGTTGATAAAATGAAAAAAAGAACAATTTTGTTGGAATCGGGTCGAATTTTAAAAGATTATCAGGAAGGGGAGTATCATAAATGAAAGCGCTAAGAATTTTTTCAAGAAATTTAAGAGACTCCATTAAAAGTGTCTTTAGAAACTTCTCTTTATCACTAGCTTCAATATCTTGTATTACAATTACTTTAATTGTTGTATCTATATCAGTTTTATTATCATATAATGTTAATAATTTTACTAGTTTAGTAGAAAAAGATGTTACTATTGTTGCTTTTATTGATAATGATGCTGATGAAGATAAAATAAGCGAAATTGAAACTAAAATATTAGAACTAGATAATGTTGAAAAGAAAAATGTAAGTTTTCATGATAAAAAAGAAATATCTAAAGAAATGATGGATACATCAGAAGTTTTCTCTGATATTATGAAAGATTGGAGTGATGATTCTACTCCAATTCAAAATACTTATCAAGTTAAAGTAACTAATATTGATAAAATAGGGAATACTGCAAAAAAAATACAAGATATAGATGGAATTAGTAGTGTTAAATATGGAGAAGGAATGGTTGAACAATTAGTAAGCATGTTTGATATGGTTCGAAAAATATGTATTGGTATTGTTGTTGCTTTAATTGTCGTTAATGCCTTTTTGATAGCTAATACTATAAAAATTACTATTTTCTCAAGAAGAAGAGAAATAGAGATTATGCGATTAGTTGGAGCTTCTAATTTAAATATAAAAATACCATTTATTTTTGAAGGGTTATTCCTAGGAGCTTTAGGATCAATTCTTCCAATAATATTAACAATCATTGGATATAAAGAATTATATAAACATTTTGATGGAAAAATGTTCTCACAATTTATTCAATTAGTACAACCATCTCCATTTATCTATTATGTATGTTTATTACTTTTAGGACTAGGTATGTTAGTAGGAATGTTTGGAAGCTGGAGAGCTGTAAGAAAATACTTAAAAATATGATAAATATTAAAAAACTTTTCACCAACTTGGTGAGAAGTTTCTTTGTTGTATGTTATTGATACCGATAGAATATTGGTTTTAGTAATTAATACATAGGAATAATAATAAAAAATTAATAAAGAATAATAATAAGAAATATTATTTTATTTGCATCTTTTCCACAGGACAAAATTATCAAAATAAGTGATTTTGTCTTGTCTATAGGACAAAATTGACAATTAAAAATAAATGGTATATAATTTATATGAGGAGGAATAAATATGGTTATAAGAGAAAAATATTTAAAAAAAATTAGACCTTTTTATGATCAAGATTTAATTAAAGTCATTACCGGAATTAGAAGGTGTGGAAAATCAGTTATATTAAATCAAATAGTTGCTGAAATTAAAAAATTAGGTGTATTGGATGATAATATAATATATATCAATTTTGAATTATCTGATTATGAAAATATTAAAACATTTAAGGATTTAGATTTATATATAAAAGAAAGAATTATTAATGAAAATAAATATTATTTGTTTTTTGATGAAATACAGTATATTGAAAAATGGGAAAAAACAGTGAATTCATATAAAGCAAAATATGGAGATAATATATCTATTTTTATTACAGGTTCGAATAGTGATTTATTGTCTGGAGAATTGGCTTCTCTTTTATCAGGGAGATATGTAAGTTTTGAAATTAAACCATTTACTTTTAAGGAAGTATGTGAGTTTAAAAATTATGAATTAGATAAATATCAATTAGAAAAACCTTTTGATGATTATGTAAAGTGGGGAGGTTTGCCTCAAAGATTTAATTTGAATAATGAAGACGAAGTCAGGACATATCTAACAGATGTATATAATTCAATAGTGGTCAAAGATATTATTAATAGATTTCATATAACAGATGTTGATTTATTAAATAGAATAGTTCAATATATTGTTACTACACCATCTCAAACTTTTTCGGCAGAAAGCCTAGTCAAATATTTTGAAGTTAATGATGATAGAGGTATTGGTAAGACTACTTTATATAATTATCTAGAATATATGTCTAAAGCATATTTAATTAGTAAAGTTGATAGATATGATGTTAGAGGTAAAAGAATACTTAATGGTAAATATAAATACTATTTAACAGATTTAGGCTTGGGTCAAATTTTAAATGTAACAAAAAAAGAACAAAGAGGAGCATATTTAGAAAATATTGTATATAATGAATTAGTATACAGAGGATATGATGTAACTGTTGGTAATGTTGATAATGGTGAAATAGATTTTATTGCATTAAAAAATGGCAATAAAGAATATTATCAAGTATGTTATTACATAGTAGATGAAAATGTAATGAATAGAGAGTTTGGAGTGTATGATAATATTAAAGATAATTATCCAAAATATGTGATTTCTATGGATAAATTTGATATGTCGCAAAATGGTATTATTCACATGAATATTATTGATTGGTTATTAAAAAATAACTAAATTAAATATGATATCTGTCATATTTTTTTCATATCATGAAATATGAAAAAAATAAAATATCCTTATAAATTTACAAAGAAAAATAGTATATTTATTATAATAATTATGATTATTATTTCTATTATCTTACTGTTTAAAATAATTAATAAAAAAGTCAATCCTATATTTATGCAAGTAGCAGAAAGTGAAACTAAGAAATTTGCTACCTTAGTAGTTAATGATGCTATTAATAAAAATGTTAATAAAGAATTATCTGATCAACTATTTACTATGACTAAAGATAGTAATGATAATATTACATCTTTAGAGTTTAATACAGTTGTTGTTAATAAAACATTAACAATTATTACTAATAATGTTTTATTAAACCTTAAAGCTATTGAAGACGGTAATATAGAGTCATTAAGATTATCTGATGAATTAGTTGATACTTATAACCGTAAGAACTTAGAAAAAGGAATTATTTATCGTATACCCACTGGAGTAATATTTAATAATAGTTTGTTAAATAATATAGGGCCTAAAATACCAGTTAAGTTAAATTTTATTGGAGAAATTGAAAGTGATATAAGTACTAAAACAACTAATTATGGAATAAATAATGCTTTAATTGAAGTATATGTAACTATAAAAGTAGAAATAGAAGTTATTTTACCACTCACTAGTAAAAAAACTTCCATAAATAATAAAGTACCAATAATTATTAAAAGTGTTCAGGGTAATGTACCACAATTTTATTCAGGAACAAATAATCCTTCAATTTCTATACCAATTGATTAAAAAATGTGTTATAATTAATATATCTTAGAAGGTGAATAAATGAAAAAAATAAAATTGGAAGACAAAGAATATGAACTTATAGAAGAATATAAAGATGGTTTTGATATAGAAGCCTTAAAAGAAAAATATACTGATTACTTCTATGATTATGATTATATATTAGGAGATTGGTCTTATGGTAAATTAAGATTAAAAGGTTTTTGTGAAAGAAAAAATAAAATGTGTAAAAGAATAAATGATATAAAATTTAAAGATGACTATATTAAAAATTTATGTAGTTATGAATGTAGTTATTTTCTACTGAAAAAAATATAAAATAAAAGAATAAAAGGAGTTGTATTATGAATCATTGCCCTAATTGTGGAAAAGAAATCAATACCGGTCTAACACATTGTCCATATTGTAATTTTCCGTTACCAGAATATGAAAATATAAATATATCAGCTGGGAACGTTGACATGTATCCTCAAACTAACCAAGAAGTATCAGTTAATAAAGAAACACAAATTAATCAAGTTCAACAAGTAACAGAACAACCACAAATTAATATACAACCAGAACCACAAGCTTTAGTTCAAGAAGAAACAGTAAGTCAACAACTACCAGTTGAGTCAGTAAAAGAAAAGAAAGAAACTAAACCTAAAAAGAAAAAAAGAAAGATATCAATCTTTCCAATATTTCTTATTTTAATAATACTAGGATTATCAGGTTTCATAGTTTATGATAAATTCTTTAATAAACAAACCAAAGTTAAAGTCAAAACAAAAACAAAAGAAGAAGTACAATTAGTAACTGAATATTTACTAACAGATCAAGAAGCATTAGGAGTAGGTAACTATCTATGGAATTATGCCTTGAATACAGTTTGGTGTAATAATTTTAAATACAGTGAAGAAGAAACAGACTTAGGTAATAACTTAAAAGGTTTTGAAATAACTAATTATCAAGATATATTAAATAACTTTACAGAAGATTTTACTTATGAATATAAAGATAAAACACTAAAATTTAATGATATTTTTGAAAACCATACCTTAAATGATAAATATTATGATGTAAATAAATGTAGTCAAGAAAAAGACTTAACTTATGGTAAAACTACACTAAAAATAAAATCTAATGAATTAGCTTATATTAAATTTACAGCTACATCTAATTATTGTTCTAATTTAACTGGTGATCAAGAATGTAATGATAAAACAACTACTAAAACAGTAGATAAAGATTTTGAAATAACTAAAGAAGATAATACATGGAAAATAAATAAATTTGTAGTACCAAATTAATTGATATAATAAAACAATTAAAGTATAATTAATATAGAAAGTAGGAGAGTAATTATGATGGAAAGAAATAGAAAGAAATTATTAATAGGAGCATGTGCATTTATATTCGTAGGAATAATAGCAATAGCATATGCAGCATTCACAAGTAATTTAAATATAAATGGAACAGGAATAAATAGAAAGAGTAACTTTGATATACATTTTGCAAATTTATCAAGTCCAACCATATTAGGGACAGCAAATGTAGTAACAGCTCCAACAATCCAAAATAATAATACTGTAATAGAAGATTATAGTATAACATTAGCTACACCAAAAGATTCAGTATCATATACATTTGATGTCGTAAATGATGGAGACTATGAT
>CACZQD010000068.1 GCA_902783215.1 uncultured Erysipelotrichaceae bacterium | reverse complement strand
TATGAGTCCTCCTTTGGTTGGGTTGGGCTCTTTTATTATATCAAAAAGCCGCACCTTTGTGGTGCGGTTGAGATTTTAATTTAAGAACATAGCATTAAGCTATGTTATTTTTTTCTTAGTCCCCTACCAATAATATATATAAAAATCAATATTATAAAACCACTTAGTCCTATAACAATATATTCTTTATTAATACTGTGATTAATTTTTTTTATTTTTTCTTCTTTTTCATTCAACTTAATAATATATTCTCCTTCTTTTGAATAAGAATAATTCTCTCTAGCATATTTAGCCAAATATTCCGGATCGTGCAACTGATTAATTTGAATTTTTAATTCTTCAGCATCATCTTTTAATTTTTTATATTGAACTTGCAATTCATTCTTTTGAATATTTAATTTATATAAATTATAAACCTGACAACCTGTCGAAACAAGAAAATAAATAATAACAATAATTGATAATGTACCAAAAATAGTAAGGCGTCTCTTTGTTGATTTTTTTATTCTTTTTTTTGCCATATCATCACCATGACAATATTATCATTTTTTACACTTATTTGCAAGTTTTTTCATAATTAAATCATAACTAATGAATCCAACAATCACACAAAATATTGAATACATATGAAAAACTCCATAACCTATTTTATTAATTCCAACAAAATATATAACAGACATTAACAAAATGTTTAGTATAGAAACAACAACATATATATTCTTTTTTTTATTATGCATAAACTGATATAAAATATCTAAAATCATCGAAAAAAGAATTCCAAATATTAAAGAAAAAAGTATAAGTTTTATTTGAATAGATAAATCAATCATTTAAATAAACGTGAAAAAATACTTTCTTCTTTATTCTTTTTATTCGATGATTCATTATAAATAATACTATCTATTTTACCCTTTATTGAAACATCTCCCTGATATGTATCTAATTTTACAATTTCTAAATTTGATCCCTTTATTTCCATATATCCCATATTTGTTTCAAGTAAAAATTCAAAATCATTAAAACTTTCTATTTTTTTTACACCACTTATATTAATAGTTTTACGATTAGTCATATTAATAATATGATTACCCGACATTATTTCTTTTTCCATACCTTGTCCTCCTGAAACAGTATATGAAAAAAAAAGAAGATTATTCTTCTTCTTCAAAAGCTTTTAAAATTACTTCATTAAACATATTTCTTGTTTCACTATTAATTGGATAAGCAATATCTCTATTAGTTCCATCTGCTAACTTTCTTGATGGCATTGATAAAAATAAACCTTCTTTTCCTTCAATAATTTTAATACCTGTAATTTTGAAGCAATCATCAATTAAAACAGATGCACTACCTTTCATTCTTGAACCATCGTCCACTTTAAAAATTTTGTCTACTGTAATTTTCATATGTTTTCTCCTTCCACTGTATACATTTTAAGTATATAATAAAATCAAACAAAAATCAATACTTTTTTAAATTCTTTGCAATCTCACGATTAATATCTTTACTCTTAATGCTTTCCCTTTTATCAAATGTTTTTTTACCCTTGCCAATACCAAGCAAAATTTTAGCTCTATTCCCACTAAAATAAAGTTTAATTGGTATTAAAGTATATCCTTTAATTTGAATTTTATCACGTATTTTTAATATTTCTTTTTTGTGCAACAACAATTTTCTAGTTCTTGTCTCATTATGATTAAAAATATTCCCTTTATCATATGCACTAATATGCATATTAAGTAAAAAGCATTCATCATTTTTTATTAAAGCATAACTATCTCTTAAATTAGCTTTACCTTCTCTTATCGATTTAATTTCTGTACCAGTTAAAACAATACCAGCTTCATATGTATCTTCAATATAATAATCATAAGTTGCTTTTTTATTCTTAATTTCTATCATAATATCCCTCAAAACAATTATACAAAAAAAAATAGGTATTGTCTACCTATTTAAAAATTTCTGTAACATCACAACTTGAATCATATAAATTAAATATATTCAATATATAATCTATAATGAGAGGTAATAAGAAGAGAAGCGCAGCTGCAATTAATCTTTTAACAAAACGTCCCTGTGCTTTTTTCATTGCATCATCATCCTGTGCAGCTAAAGCTTTAACAAAATCTAATATACCTAAAATAATAACTAATACTGGAGCAATGTATTTTAACCATTTTAATATATTATAGATAAATGCAATTATCTCAGATGATAAATTACAATTAGTTTCCTTTTTAACGCATATATCTACTTCTTTATTGTTTTTTGTTTTTACACATTGAATATTATATAAAGTATCATTTAAGCCAACACAACCTTGTAAACAAGTTGAATTATATGCTCTATTATCTATTATTGAATTACACCAAGTTCTTACTTCTAATAGTTTTGTTTCATATTTATCCTTATAAGATTTACACTTTAGTTTATTGTTTTTATTCTTATCAATACATGATTTATATTTATCCCAGTATTTTTTTACAGACTTACTTTTGTCTTCAGTAGAGGTCAAATAATTACTTAATTTTTTGCATGTAAATTTTAAATCAATAGATTTATTTTTTGTTTTTGTCTTATCTAACTGCCATACAACAGAATCAGTTTCTGCTTTTTCTTTATATTGACAAAATGATGTATTATTAGAATTGAATCTACCAATTTGGTCATCCACATAAAAATTATAATTTTCATCTTTTAATTCAAACCAATCCCATATATCAGAATTAAAATTATAAAATATTGTTCCCGAACTAGAACACGTAGTATACGTAATATTTACAGTACTTGGACATTTCTTGTCTTTAACAGCTTTTTCAATTTGTTGTTTATAATTTGACATTGTTGATATATACTTTTTTTGGTTTGTTTTAGTATCCTTAATCATAGCTATAGAATCTAAAGGTTCATCATATAAATAACCCCTAACAAAATCTAAAAGTGAATTACCTACACCTCCTACTGGATTAAAACCTGATAACATGTTAAAAAATAATACCGCCCACTCATTATCATTGGTTTCAAATTTAGTAAAATCAGCTTTTATCGATGATGCACTATTAATATTAATGGTTAATTCTCCTTCAGCTTTTCTTAACCAATTTGAGGTATCCATTTTTCCACCAGAATATACACATTTATAAGCCGATACTTTATTAATACTTATTCCTAAAAAAACAAATAAAAGTACTAAAAACATGCTTAATATTTTTGTTTTCTTTTTCATAACTCCTCCTTTATTTCAAAATCAATAGTATGCTTTTCTTTACTTGCTGCTTTAACTACTACCTTTACAGTATCACCTAATCGATATCCTCTTTTATTTTTCTTACCCTTAAGTGAAAATGTTGTTTCATCATAATAGTAATAATCATCAGTAATATCTTCTAATTTTACTAATCCTTCAATTAAATTTGGTAATTGAATGAACATTCCAAAACTAACTACTCCCGAAACAATTCCTTCATATTCTTCACCAATATGTTTTTCCATATATTCAGCTTTTTTCATATCATCTACTTCTCTTTCACATTCAATTGAATTTCTTTCTTTAATAGATGAATGTTCTGCTATTAGTGGTAATCTCTTTTCCCAATATCTAATTGTTTCTGCATTTAATTCTTTATTAAATAAGTATTTTCTTAATAGTCTATGAACTGTTTGATCTGGATACCTTCTAATTGGAGATGTAAAATGTGTATAACACTTACTAGCTAATCCAAAGTGTCCTATATTATGATTATCATAAATAGCTTTTTGCATGCTTCTAAGTAATTGGCTAGATAATATTTCAAATTCTTTTTTATCTTTTAATTGATCAAGAATTTTTTGTAATTCTTTAGGCGTAATTTTATTAAGATTTCCTTTTATTTGATATCCTAATATATTTACAAATTTCAAAAAATTATTAATTTTTTCTTCATTAGGTTCACCATGAACACGATATATAAAAGGATAATCCATATGATAAATATGATTAGCAACAGTTTCATTAGCTGCAATCATAAAATCTTCAATAAGTTTTTCTCCTTTACCTCGATTACGAAGTGTGATATCGAGTACTTCACCTTTATCATCCACTATTAATTTAGATTCATCAATTTCAAAATCAATATATCCTCTTTCAATTTTATTTTTACGAAGTATTTGAGCTAAAGATTCCATTTGCTTTAACGAATCAGCATATTCTTCATATCCTTCTGGAATAATATTATCTTCTAAGATTTGATTAACTTTTTTATAAGTCATTTGTATCCTTGATTTTATAACACTTTCAAATATGTCATAATCATAGATATTTCCCTTATTATCTATTTTCATAACACAACTAATAGCCAAACGATCAACATTAGGATTTAATGAACATATTCCGTTAGATAGTTTATGAGGCAACATTGGAATAACACGATCAGCTAAATAAACACTTGTACCTCTTTCGAATGCTTCTTGATCTAATTCACTACCTTCTTTTACATAATAACTTACATCAGCAATATGTACTCCTAATTCATAATTATCGTTTCCAATTATTTTAATAGAAATAGCGTCATCTATGTCTTTGGTATCATCTCCATCAATAGTAAAAATCATTTGATCTCTTAAATCAACTCGACCTTCATATTCGTGATCTAAAACCTTGTCTGAAATTTTTTCTACTTCATTCATAACTTCTTCTGAAAAAGTATCGTTAATTTCATGTTTTGCAGCTATTGATAAAATATCTATACCAGGATCATTTTTATGTCCTAAAATCTTTACTATCTCACCATAATAGTTACGATTATCAATTCTATCCAATAATTTTATAACTACTTTATGGCCATCAACAACATTTTTAACATTTTCTCCCTTTAAATGAATATTTATCTTTAATTTATCATCATCTAGAGTAACATTTATATTATTATTAACAATAGATATAGTTCCTATAATATTATTAACTTTTCTTTCAACGACTTTTAAAATTCTTCCTTCTAATTTTAGTCCTTTTTTAGATGTAATTTCAACAATAACTATATCTCCATCTAAAGCTCCATTGATATTATCATAAGCAATATATACATCTTCATCACCTTCAATATCAACAAATCCAAATCCTTTTTTATTAGCAATCAATTTACCAACTTTTAAACTAGAATTATCGAATAATAAATATCTATCTTTATTTGTATGATAAATTTTAAAATCTTTTTCTAATTCTTCTAAGCATCTTAATAATTCTTGCATATCATCATCATTGCTTAAATGTAATTCTAATTTAAAATCTAATAATGATAAAGCCTTATTACGTCTATTTAATAAATTAAGTATTCTATCGATCATTAATACCACCTTAATATAATTATAACGAAAAAATAAGGTAATGTCTACCTTATTTTGCAATAATTCTTTCACGAACTTTTTTACTTACTAATCCTAAATCAGTCTTACCTTTTAATTTTGGAGTTAAATATCCCATAACTTTACCCATATCTGAAGGAACAGTTGGATTTAATTCATTAAATGCATCATCAATAATTTTATCAACATCTTCATCAGATAATTGTTCTGGCATATATTCATTTAAAATATCTATTTCTTTGCTAGTTTGATCAATTAAATCTTGACGATTACCTTTTTCAAATTCAGCAATAGAATCTTTTCTTAATTTAATTTGTTTAGATATAACACCTATAACATCTTCATCATTGAGCTCTTTCTTTTTA
>CACZQD010000067.1 GCA_902783215.1 uncultured Erysipelotrichaceae bacterium | reverse complement strand
TGAAATTGAAGGTAGTCATGTAGAAATAGGAAGTAATATAGCTAAAAAATATAAAGAAAATGAAGTTGTTATAAATGCAATTGAATCACATCATGGTGATACTGCTCCTACAAGTGTTATTGCGGAATTAGTGGCAATTGCTGATGCGGTTTCTGCATCTCGTCCGGGAGCTAGAAATGATTCTTTAGAAAATTATGTTCAAAGATTACAAGATCTAGAAAATATTGCTAATGAACAAAATGGAGTGGAAAAATCATTCGCAATGCAAGCTGGTAGAGAGTTAAGAGTACTTGTTAAACCAGAAGATATTTCTGATTTGGAATCTCATAAAGTTGCTAAAGATATTAAAAGTAGGATTGAAGATGAGTTACAATATCCTGGAACTATCAAGGTAACTGTAATTCGTGAGACGAGAGCAATTGAAGAGGCAAAATAAAAATATGGAAAAATCCATATTTTTTTATATGTTTAATAAATGTGTAGCTATTTGAAAGTAAATAATGAGTGATAATGCATCAACTATTGTGGTTATAAATGGACTAGCCATAACTGCTGGGTCAAATCCCATTTTTTTAGCAAATAGAGGTAATGTACAACCAACTAGTTTTGCGAAGAAAATAGTCACTATGAGCGTGAGACAAACGACTAGTGCAATGGGTACTGTTACTTGGTCAAAGATCATTAATTTAAAGAAATTAGCTATTGCTAAAGTAATTCCTACTAATATCGCTACACGCATTTCTTTCCACATAATTTTAAATATATCTTTGAAGTCAATTTCATGTAAGGATAAAGCTCTTATAATAGTAACTGAGGCTTGACCTCCAGCATTACCACCAGTATCCATAAACATTGGTATAAATGATGTTAAAATAACATAACTTGCCAATGCATTTTCATAACTTTGAATAATTTTACCGGTAAAGGCTGCAGATATCATTAAAATAAGTAGCCAAGGAATTCTTTTTTTCCAAGTTTCAAACACACCTGTTTTCATATATGGTTTGTCGTTTGGAGTAATGGCTGCCATTTTTTCAATATCCTCGGTTGTTTCTTCTTCGACGATATCCATAATATCATCAACAGTAATAATACCTACTAATCTATTTTCTAAATCAACTACTGGTAGAGAAGTAACATCATATTTTTTAAAATCATTGGCTACTTCTTCTTGGTCTGTTAGGGTTGTTATAAAATGTTCTGCTTTATCCATTATATCCGTAACTAATAAATTTTCATCATTAATTAATAAATCATGTAAACTGACACTGCCGACTAGTTTTCTTCGATGATCAACAACATATAAAATGTGGATATGTTCAGTATTCTTTGCTTGACTTCTAACCGTATTAATGGCATCCTTTACTCGATTATTATCTTTAATTTCGATAAATTCGACGGTCATTAAACTACCAGCAGAATCATCAGGATATTTAAGTAGAAAGTTAATATCTCTTCTAGTTTCATCAGTAGTTTTGGCTAGTAATTTTTTAACAACATTAGCTGGCATTTCATCGATTAAGTCAGCTGCATCGTCGGCATACATGTTATCAATTATTGAAGCAGCTTCTTTAGTCGATAAAGAATTGATAATAATTTGTTGTTTCTCTATTTCCAAAAAGGAAAAAACTTCTGCAGCATTATCTTTGGATAATAATCTAAATACTTTGATTAAGCTATCATTATCTAATTCTTCAAATATTTCAGCGATGTCCGCTTCTTGCATATTACTTAATACTTTTTTAATTTTAGCATATTCTTTTTCTTTGATTAACCTTTTTAAATCTTTCATACAACCACTTCCACTTATATTATACACTTAACTTTTTTAAAATGGAATAGAAAAAATGCACAAATATTGTGCATTCCTATTACCTATAATATCCTCCATAGTAATAAGGTGGATATGGATAATAATAATTATAATTAGGACGATTATATCCTCCATAGAATATTGGTGCGACTAATCCACCAGTTAATCCTCCAAGTAAAAATGGCCCTAAAAATCCACCACCAACAAAACGATCATTACCTCCTCGATAATTGAATCTATTTGGATACATAAAAACACCTCTCAAAATATAGTATGTAAAATATTTGGAAAAGGTGCAAAAGTAAAGATATTACTCATATAATTTAGTATGAAAAAAATAATAGAAATAATGAGTATAATTATGCTGTTTATCTTTAGTTTTTTTATGCGACAAAAAACAGTTAGTGTGGTAAAAGAAAGTGATGAAATAATGATTAATATACGAAATAATTATACTAAGTATAAAACTGATAGTACTGATGCTTTTATAAATAAAAATACTATTATACCAGGAATAAGTGGCCGTAAAGTAAATATAAATAAAAGTTATAAAGCGATGAGAGAATATGGTAAATATAATGATGATTTATATATATATGATTATCTTAAACCTAATATAAGTATTTCTAATCATAAGGACAAAGTTATAGTAAATGGTAATAGAAGTTTTAGGAAAGTAAGTTTAATTATTGATTTAAAGGATGAAAGTAATATTAATAAAACTATAAGTCTTTTAGATGATAATGATACTAAAGTTAGTTTTTTTGTTACCGATAATTGGTTACTAAATAATAATTCATTAGTTTCTGAATTAACTAGTAAAGGATATATATTTGGTATTAATGAATTAATGGATTATCAAAGTAGTGATGTTAAATGGATGGATACTATTATTAAAAAAGTTGCTAAACAAAAGGATGGATATTGTTTATATAAAGATAAAAAAAGTGTTTTAAACTGTAAATCATTAAATAATTATACTGTTAAACCTATAGTAATTTCTAACAATTATTTATTATCTATTCAGGATAGTATTAGTAATGGGAATATCTTTTTAATTAATTATTCTAAGCTATTAGATAGGGAATTATTAAGTATAATTCGTTATATTAATTCTAAGGGTTATGATATTGTAACTTTAAATGAATTATTAAAAGAATAAGTACTTTTAATAAAAATGAAATTGTAGTATAATGTAGGTATAAAAAGTGAAAGGAATATGAATATGACAACAATATATTTAATGAGACATTCCAAAGCAAAAATGGATAAAGAATACATTAATACTAATGAATCTTTACAACTAGAAAATGAGAAATTTGTACTTAGTGTTGAAGGAGAAGAATTAGCTAAAAAATATAGTAAAATAAAAGAATTGAAGAATCTTAATATGATTTATTCAAGTAATTATGTTAGAGCTATGGCAACAGCTAAATATGTATGTGAAGTAAATAAAAAACCATTATATATTGATGAAGATTTTGGAGAAAGAAGATTTGGTATTAACAGTTGGGATGAACTTCCAAAAGAATTCTTTTCTAATCAAGCATTAGATGAGGATTATAAAATGCCTAATGGAGAATCAAAAAAAGAAGTTAGAGAAAGAATGTATAAAGCTTTAATAAAAGTTATTAAGCAAAACAAAGATAAAAAAGCTTTAATAGTTAGTCATGGTTCCGCAATGATGTTTCTTTTAGAAAAATGGTGCGATGTTACTTATGATGAGGGATATGTTGTTTATCATGGTAATAAATTATTATTGGATGGAGTTATAAACGCACCTGATTTATTTAAATTTCAATTTGATGATAATAATACATTAGTTAGTATTGATAGGATTACGTTATAAGAGGTTATATGAAGAAGGTAGAATTACTCGCACCAGCAGGAAGTATGGATAGTTTGTATGCTGCTATTGCTGCTGGATGTGATGCTATATATTTAAGTGGTAATAGATTTGGAGCTAGAGCTTTTGCTTCAAATTTTTCTGATGAAGAAATAATTAAAGCTATTAATTATTGCCATTTATATGGTGTTAAAGTATATGTAACTGTAAATACTATCATTTATGAAAGAGAAGTTAATACCTTTTTAGAATATATTGATTTTCTTCATAAAAATAATGTAGATGCCATTATTATTCAAGACATAGGTATGATGGACTTGGTTAGAAAAACATATCCTAATTTAGAAATCCATGCATCTACACAAATGCATATACATAATTTAGAAGGAGTAAAACTTTTAGAGTCTTTAGGTATTAAAAGAACAGTTCTTGCTCGAGAAACACCTATTGAATTAATTAAAGAAATAAAAGAAAAATCCAATATTGACATTGAAGTATTTGTTCATGGAGCTTTATGTATTAGTTATTCAGGGCAATGTTTAATGTCTAGTTTAATAGGTGGTAGAAGTGGTAACAGAGGGACATGTGCACAATGTTGTAGACAACCATATGATTTAATTAAAGATAATAAAAAAATAAATAAAGATAAATATTTATTAAGTACTAAAGATTTATGTACTTTAGATAATATTGGCCAGTTAATTGATAGTGGTATTAATTCATTAAAAATAGAAGGTAGAATGAAAAGACCAGAATATGTCTATTTAGTAACTAGTATTTATCGTAAAGCAATAGATTCATATATAAAAACAGGTAAAGTTAATATTACAAGTAATGATATCAGAGAATTAAAGAAAATATTTAATAGAGAATTTACTAAAGGATTTATCTTTCATGAAACAAATAATAACTTTTCTAATCCATATCGTCCTAATCATCAAGGAATAGAAATAGGTAAAGTAATTGATTATAAATACCCTTATGTTTATATTAAATTAACAGAGGAATTAAATAATCAAGATGGAATTAGATTTATTAAAGATGATATTGGTTTAACAGTAACTAATTTAATATTAAATAATAATATAGCTAAAATCAAAATTAAAGATAAAATTTCTATTAAT
>CACZQD010000066.1 GCA_902783215.1 uncultured Erysipelotrichaceae bacterium | reverse complement strand
CTTACCTTTACCATATTCAATATAATTAATATCAACATTCTTGATATGTTTATTCATGTTATCACCATTAACATTTTAGCACACATTTATAAAAAAGAAAAGAAATTATTGTTTTTTTGTTTTCTATTTATTACCAATATTGATTTTTTATTAATCACCTAACATTTAAATCAAAAAAATGATATTTTTTAAAATAAATTTTAAATAAAGTATTGACACACATTTTTTTTTAATATATAATGTTAAATGTCAATTGATGCGGGTGTAGTTCAATGGTAGAACTCCAGCCTTCCAAGCTGATAACGCCGGTCCGATTCCGGTCACCCGCTCCATTGAGAGAATTACTCACACCTCGTGTTAGTTTTATTTTATAAAAAATATCCTATAACACTCGTTGTTATGGGATTTTTTCATATTTGAAAGGAGGATTTACAAATGAAAATAACCATAGAATCTTTAGAATTTCCTTTAGATGTTAAAGATAAAATTACAAAGATACCTAAAATATCAAAATTAAATACTATTTTTATTAATGGAAAAAACATACATTTTGATAAAACTAATCTCTCTATTAAAGAACCACATAAGATAATGATTAGTAATGAATCCTCTTGTCTAATCCTACTTTCTTATGATGAAGATAATAACCTATATTTAAAAGATAGTTTAGAAATTATCTCACTTAGTAGATTATCTGATTTAGTATTAAAAATGATAAAGAATTAAATTAACTAAAAAGTGTATTGCAATCACCATACAAATATGCTAGTATATATACCAAGGAGATGAGAACATGGAAATAAAACAAGATAATAATTCTAAAGATAAAAGTATAATTACAATTTCTAGAAATGACTTAACTGCTGTTGCACTTTTATATAATTTTTTAGCAAATGATAAAGCAACAGTTTCAATAAATGAAGTATATAATTTTTATAATTATATCGAGCAATGTGGATACTATAGTCAGCAAGATTCATTCGAATTTGTTGAATATGAAGAAACTCCTAATACAATGTTAGAACAAAGTATAGGTAAAGAATATGTTGAATATAAAGCACTTAACATAGAGTACATAATGGAACATTATCAAAAATTGCCAGAAGAAATTATTAATAAAACATTAACAAAGGATGCATTACATTTAATTGGTGTTATCAGAAAACATCTAACTATTGATAGTACCAGTAAAAATTATCATAATCATTTTGACATTCATGCTATGGGTGAAAAGCAAGCTATGGAAAGTGTTACAGATAGTTTAACACGTGCAGGATTCAACAATATAAAAATAACTAATGTCTTCTACCAAGGAATGCAAGGAGATCACTTATACAGTGTAACTTGTAACGCTGATAAATCTCTTGATACTATTAATATAGAAAAAGCAAAAATGAAAAAGAAAAAAAATTAAAATAACATTTCAGAGTGCTGATAAAATCAACCTCTTTTATTTTTAGAACTGTATATCCAATTTGACTTAATATTCTAAGCAATGTATAATACCAATGAAGGAGAAGCGATATGTCTAAAAATTTCATATTAATTGGTGGTGTTGATTCATTTGGTGTACCATATACAAGAGATAATAAAAAGCATATCAATCACTTAAGTGAGGTTTACAATTTTTTAGTGTCCAAAAAAATTGACGTCAGTACTATTGATATGTATTCAATGCATAAATACAACGATACTGACTATATGAATTATTTGTTAAACTCAGAAATAAGTTTATATGAAATTAAAGAAAATCAAATTAAAAGTATTGATTTATGTAGAAAATGTGGTATATTTCAATTTATTCAACTACCTAAAAAAACAAAGAATTTATATAAATTAAATGATGAAGATAGGAACAGAACATTAACTGAACTAATAAAAAATAACAATACTATTTTTATATATTCTTGTGGCATAAATGATTTTTTAAAAATTATGAATACCGATTTAGCAAAGCTTTTAAACCCTAAAAATATGGAAAAGGCATTTAATAATATAGATCAAACAATATCAACTATAATGAATAAAATTGATAATAATCTTAACCAATTAATTAAAATTAATGAAAATATTGAAATTTATATCATGGGGTTATATATTCCAACAAGAGTAAGATATATCAGAAATACTGTAAAAAAGCCTATTAGTTTATATAATGAAAAATTAAGAAAGTTATGTGAAAAATATAGTAATACTATATTCATAGATAATATAAATTTAGAAAAAGCAAATATGGCTCACGTTGATTGGCATCCAAATTTTTCAGGGCAAAGAAAAATGGGAGAAAATATAATAACTCAAATAAAAGAAAATTCAAAATTACTAGTAAAGAAAAAATAGAAAAGATATTTGGAAGTGTTATTATGCATAATTTAGACATGAAGAACTATTTATATCATGGAATTGTTGATTGGTTATACTGCAATAGCCATAAATCAAGAGACTCTTTTTGCTTAGAAAAATTTGATAGTATCTTAAAGCATGGTTTTATTTATAGACCTTGTGATTTCAAAAATAACAATATTTCTCATACTGATTTTGCCAATATGTATACTTATTATTTTACATTTGTTGGTTGCCATCCAGATAGTATTTATGCAAAGAAATTCACAAAAAATATAAAAGATGACAATGGTTATACTGTCGCTACTAAGTATTCTAAATTTGGTTTTCTTTTAAATCCAAAATTATTGAAGGAATTAACTATTGCTGAAGAAGCTTTTTGTGATAAAGAAATCCTAATTTCAGATAATATTTCAATTAGAAAATATGGCATTGGTATATACATTAATCCTATAGAATTAAATGAATACTCTTACCAAGTGATAACTAAATTAATAAAAAAATATAACTATGACTTTGATATCATTAATCAATATGATGGAACAATAATAAATTCTCTTCAAAAAGAAAAAGAAAAGTGTAAAAAACTAAATTACACTACTTCCTATTAATACTATTTTTTCCTTTTGCTGCTTCAGTAATAAAACTATTTACACTATCACCTATTTCAAGAACATTATCATAGTAGATAATGTTTCTTATATTTTGGCATCCTTTTATTAAACCTGAAACTTTACTATTTGTCTTTGCGATAGCTAGTACTGGAATTTCTAAAACGGCTGCCTGTTGTAATTCCATTCCTTGTCCAGTGGATGCACTACTTACTTCAGCAATCACAACGTCTGCATTTTCTAACAACAACATCGCTCTTTGATATTTTTCCACGTCAGTACCGCTAAATATCATTGTATCTAATGGAGAACATATATTATATTTTTCTTTATCAATAAGTGATATTAAATCATTGTAAACACTAATTGATTCAGTATCAGAATTCATAACAGTACCAGTTATTAAAACATTTTTTTTCATATATTTAAAACCTCCTAATTCTTCATATAATCATTTAACTATTATCCATCAAGTTCAATTTTCTCATAGAAAAAATCTTCATCTTGTGAAATTATTTTATACGGATTTTTTATTCTAAAGTCATTAAAAAAGAATCTTTAATTCTATCCATATGTAATATTCCATTTAAATGATCATATTCATGACAAAAAATAGTAGATTCAAAATCTTCAATTACCTTATTATGATTCTTACCAGAAACATCATAATATTCTATTTCTATTTTATAAGGTCTATCAATTACTCCTGTAACATAGTTTCCATCTGAATCTCTACAACTTCCACATCCCTCTAAAAAGCGTGTATGTCCATATATCTTTTTTATTATTGGATTAATATATACTATTTCTTCATTATATGACTTATCATTATTTTTTGTCATATCAGAAGTTGTATTTCGAATGTAAATAATTCTTTTATTTTACTAAAATTTAGGATATAATTAAATTATAAGATTTAAGTGATATCTACAAAACTATCAATAAACAATAAAAATAGAGGTGTAAAAATGAAGAGAATAATTAAATATTTAATATATCCTATTACTTTTTTTATAGGTCAATTCTTGATAAACTACTTTTTTGTTTTTTTATTTAATCAGCACCAATTAAGATTATTATCTAATAATTATCCTTTTTTGTCACACAAGCAACTAATTAGTAAATTAAACCAATTAATAAAAACATCACAATATAAATTAAATCTAAGTAACTATATGAATTCTAAAGCATTAATTATTATTTTGATAACTAGTATAATATTTATTCCTCTATTTTATAATATTTATAAAAAATATAAAAATCATAATATCACAAAAATTAAAAAAAATGATGTTTTATTCATAATTTTACTCGGTATAAGCATTAGTTTAATCTTTAATATAACACTAAGCAGTATTAATTATTTTTTACATTTTACAAATAATTATCAATTATCACAATTACCTATTTATATTCAGATATTATCATCTGGAATAATGGGTCCTATTATAGAAGAATTACTTTTTAGAGGTATTGTTTATAACAAGATAAAAGAAGATTATAAGCCGATGAAATCTATTATTATATCAAGTATCATTTTTTCTTTATTTCACTTTAGTAATCCATTAAACGTTTTATATGCGTTTATGATGTCTTTTATGTTTATCTATTTATATGAAAAGTATAAAACGTTATGGGCACCTATTTTGTTGCACTGTATAGCTAATACATCAACGATTTTAATAATATATTTAATAGTTATGAATATCATATGGTTAAATATGATTATAGTATTAATTATGATAGTTATTCTAATAATTCTTCATAAGTTAATAATTAAAAATGATTTAAAATAATATTTTATTTAAAAGGATAATTTTTAAATTATCTTTTTAATTTGACATGTTATATAATAAGAAGTATAATTACACTCTAAGTGAGGTGATAAAATTGCGAAAACCTATTAATAGAATAAATAAAAATAATAATGCATATAGATTAATAGATTTTATAGGTAAAGATGACAATTATATTTGCAATTCAAATAATGATAATATTTTAGTAAATTATGAATCTTTAATTAATAATATAGATTTATTAAAGCATATATTAGAAATTAAAAACGTTAGTCAAATAAACTGTACAGATTATAGATGTGCAATTATAATTGAAAAAGAAATAAAAAATAACTGTATTCCTATATTTTTAGTAGATGATTATAAAAACAAAAATCGATCATATATTAATTTAGATTTTTTCAAAACACATCATATATCTATACCACTAAGTTATGTAATGTGGAATGTTGATATAAAAGAAAGTGTAAATATAGCTAAATTTTGTAATAAAAATAATAGAAATATGTATAATTTAAATGGAGACAATTCATTATCAAAAGATACATTGTTAAAAGTAAAAGAAATAATTCAAAGTATGAAAATACCTAAAAATGATATTCAAAAATGTCTTTTAATTTCTAATTATATACAATCCAAAGTACAATATATTGATGGTACAGAAACTAATGCTAATGGAAAAATATATGTTGTAGATAAACAGTTAATTAATCAAGAATGTGATTATATTGATCAAGTCATATTTAATCATTATGGAACTTGTATGTCAATTGCCAATACTACTACTCTACTATTAAATAATCCTTGGATGAATATAAATATAAGAAGTATATATGGATCAATTCATGTATGGAATATAGTAGAAATTGATGATGAATTATACTATATTGATAATACATGGAATATAACTAAAAACCCTAATCAACTACCTAATAGTTTAAAAGCAAGTAAGTTTTCTGATCAATATTTTTTATATGGAAAAGAAACTAATAATCAATTAGATTATCACCAATCTGATTGTTATATTCCAGGTATAGTATCAGATGAAGATTATGATAAAAATAGAATAAAAAAAGAATTAAAAAAAATAAAAAGAAAATCCCCTCTTAATTATGGAGATTATCTTCCAGTTGACAGTCGTATAAAATAACTTATCTTTAAGATAAGTTTTTTGAATTTTTATAAAAATGTGCTAATATATAGCAAAGGAGAATAATATGATTCATATAAATAATATAACAAATATTAATAAATTAAAAAATAATAATTTTTATGTTGTATCTGATTTTGATCAAACTATATCTACTCATAACAGTAATACTACATTTTCATTATTTGCTAAAAGTGGCTTATATCCTAGTGAATACTTAAATGATGTAACAAAATTATATAATTATTACCGGCCATTAGAATTAAATCCAAACTTATCATATGAAGATAAAAAGAATTTGTCTTTAAAATGGCATATGGCAAGTTATAAGCTAATGCTTAAATATAAATTAAAAGAAAGTGATATAGACTATATTATTGATAACAATGAAGCAATAATACTTAGAGAAGGATCAATCGATTTTATTAGATTTTTACACAATAATAATATACCATTAATTATATGCTCTGCAGGAATAAGTAATTTTATCATAAAAATATTAGAAAAACATAATTGTTATACTAGCAACATTTATATTCATAGTAATATATTGAAATTTAAGAACAATATAATTTATGATGACAATCCTTATCCAATTCATAGCATGGTTAAAAATGAAATAAAACTACCTGATACATTCACAAACAAATTAATAAATAGAGACTACGCCATTGTTATTGGTGATCAGTTACACGATATAAACATGGCTAACTATCTACCTAAAAAAGAAACTATATCTTTTGCTTTTTTAGAATCTAATGTTAAAGAAAATCATAAATTATTTATAAATAATTACGATGTTGTTTTAACTGATAATGAAAGTTTCAAACCAATTCAAAAAATATTAGCAAAAAAGTCATAAAAGATAATTAAAAAGGTAATAATAAACTATAATTTTATTGACATATATTATTCTTTTTGATAGAATACATCTTATTCTGGAGGAATAATATGGATACAAATTTCATTACTACTAATATTAATAATAAAATCAATATTATAAAAGATGATAACGAAATTACGATAAAAAAAGATTTATATAATAATATATGGTTTATAGGAAATAATAATAAAGAAACTACTATAGATTTAAATGTTGGTTCTTTTGATTATAATGAATTTAAAACATATCATATATTTTATAGTTTAATTCAAGATATTATGGGTAAATATGTTTTACAAGATAATAATTCTGAATATAATGGATTACCAATCGATTTTATCAATTTAGATGATAAGGAAATAATATGTCATTCTGATTGTGAACCAGTAAGTTTTTTAAAAATGAAATTAGAAGATGGCACTATTTCAATTAGTATTATTAAAGAAAAGCATTTGGATTCTACTATAATTAAAAACCATTTAAAAATATCACAAATAGATTCACAATATGGAAATTATTATAATGACTTTAGCACTTTTTATGATCAGTTATTTAAATATAGTAAAGAAATTAAAAAACTTAAAGAAAATCAAAAACGATTAAATAAATAATCGTTTTTTAATTAATAGCTTTACCATTAACATATAATTTATATCCATTAAAATCAATATTACTATATGATGTATCAGCATCTTCTAGATTAGTTATATAAGAATCACCTGTAAGTGTTATTTTACTATTCTTATCTAATTTAAAAATTACTTCTTTTGCGCTATTATCACCATTTATGGTTCCTTTATATATTGACTTTTTAAGATTCATTGTAAGTGTGGATATTTTATCTATTTCAATATTTCCTTTTAAATCTTGATTAGTGGCATTGAGTGTAGTATCGCCTCCATTATTATTAGCATTACCCCACTCACTTGTTCCTTTGATACTTAGTAAAATATTACTTCCATATTTTAATTTTGTTTTTTCTAAATTAATTAATGCTTTGGTATTTGTTATAAAAAACATTGGAGCAGATTTATAGTAGTCAGAATCTTCAGATATTTGTAAAGTAGAATTCTTTGCTGTAAATGTTCCTGTTCCTTCACTAGCATCACCACTCATAGATTGATATATCATAATACCAGATTGATCTGTATCTCCTCTATTACCTTTACCTGATGCTTCTAATTGAGAATTGGTAATTGTTGCACTATTTTTTCCTTCAACAACTACCATTTGTGAACCATTTGCTATTCCTTTAGTATTACTTATTTGAATATCTCCTGTTGAATATATAACCGGTGAACCACTGCCATTGGTTTCTAATGTAGAATTTTTGGCAATAACCGTTCCTTCACCACGATCTGTAGCTAGTGTTGCACAAGATCCTCCTTTAGTAGTTATTTTTACATTATCAGCTTCAATATAACCACCATATGTAGCATCTAATCCTCTTGATGAAGATTCCCCAGTTGTTTCAATTGTTGTATCACTTACATATATTTTAGAATTTTCACCTGTTGCAAATACGGCATTACTACCTTTAGCACTAGTTTTTATTGTAGTATTTTTTATTGTGGCTTTAGAATTTTTAGTAACAAGTATTCCAGAATTAACTCCATAAAACTCAGAGTTTTCGGTATTTGAAGAATCTCCACTAGATTTAGTTATAGCTGCATATTTTATTGTAGCATTACCTTTATTTTTTACTACAATAGCACTTTTATCTGAATCAGATGCATCAATATCTTCATTTACTGTTTCACTTTTACCATTTATTTCTTTAGTTCCACTAGCATTTACTGATACAGTATTATCACTTGTTTTATTCATTTCTACTTGTTTACCATTATTTTGTATAAAACATTCTTTTGTAATTTTACTGTCTAAGCAAGTAAATCCGGATGTAAGAATTATAATAGCTAAACAGTTAATAATCATTTTATCTTTGCTTTTGAATGTTTCTTTAAATGTTTTTTTATTAAATTTAGATAATATTAAATACATTAACAATATAGCTAGAATAAATGATTCTACACCAAATACTATATAATAACCATATGTTAAATTACCACTAGAAACACTATTATTTTGACTATCACTTATCATATTGCCATCATTACTAGGTATTTGTGGTTGATTATCACTTGAATTATCTGACGAGTTTGATGTATCACTTGAATTTCCATCAGGTTTTGCCGGTGGTTGTCCATTAGTATTACTATTCATTTGATTATTATCTGATGAGCTGGATGTATTGCTTGAATTTTCATCAGGCTTTGCCGGTGGTTGTTCATTAGTATTACTGTTCATTTGATTATTATCTGATGAGCTGGATGTATTGCTTGAATTTTCATCAGGCTTTGCCGGTGGTTGTCCATTAGTATTACTGTTCATTTGATTATTATCTGATGAGCTGGATGTATCGCTAGAGCCTTCATTTGTTTTTTTCTGATTATTTTTTGAATTATTACTATCAGTTTCACCATTAGACGAACTATTATCAGTTGACGATTGATTATTGTTCATATCAGGTGGGCCATTATTACTCATACTTTGTTGTTCATTACTTTGTACTTTAATATTATTTTTGGCATAGTTCATGGTAAATACCATAGAACCAATAATTATGGCTATTATTAAAATCATAATAATGTTTTTTATACTTCTTTTCAATTTATCATCCCTTTCTTTATTTATTATTATAAATTTTTATCTTTTATTCATATATCGCTTCCTTTCTTCATTTACATAATATAATACATTTATTAAATAAACATTAAATTTTCATTTTATATTTAATAATAGTTATTATCACTTCCTTTCACTGATAACATTGTATTACTTAAATATTAAATGAAAATTAAAATTTATTATTTTTTTAATATTACTTTAAATATTGTTTTTCCATCTTTTGATTTTGCACTTATCCTACCACTATGGTTTTCTACAATATTTTTTGCAATAGCTAGTCCTAAACCATATCTATTTTCTTTTCTATTTCTTGATTTATCGATACGATAAAATCTTTCAAATATTTTTTCTTCATCTTCTTTAGGTATAGGATTACCTTCATTAATTATTTCTAAAGAAATATCTTTTTCTTTTTTTAAAATAACTTCTATTTTTCCTTTATCTTTAGAATGTTTGATAGCGTTATCTAATAATATTTCAATTAATTGTTTAATACTATTTTCATCCATCCTAAATTTAATATCAGGTTTTATTTCATATTTAAGTTTTAAATTTTTTTCGAATATTCTTCCTTCAAAAGTTAAAACAGATAATTCAGTTATTTTAGATAAATCTTTTTCTTCATAGACTTTATTTAATTTATTTTCAGATGATGCTAATTCTAATAAATCAGTTATTAATAAATTCATTCTATCAGCTTCTGCTTGAATATTTTTTAACCATTTAATATCTTTTGGATTATCTTCTAGCGCTTCACTACTTGCTACAATTACTGATAAAGGAGTTTTTAATTCATGGGATGCATCTGCTATAAATTGCTTTTGTTTTTCAAAACTATTTTTAACTGGTTTAATAATCCAATCAGTTATTTTTTTAGTTACAATTAATACTATTATTTCTAATAATGTAAAAATAATTAATGATGTTATTAAATATGATATTAGTTTTTTTTGAGTTTTTGTATTATCGACAATTATTAAATAATTACCACTACTATATGAATAAGAATAATTATCAAGATACAAATTGCCTAAATATTTAGTAGATTGATTATTTTTATTTAGTATTTTATTAGCTAACTTTTTAATTTTGTTATCACTTAAACCATCATTAGAATGATTAATGACCGCATTAATATTGTTACTATCATCTAATAAAACTGTATATAAATCTCGATCCATAAAAATCATATTTTTAGGTTCTTCATAATTCCTATTCATGCCATTATTAGAAAATTTATCATCATGCATTTTTTCTAAACTATCCATTACTTGGTGTTTTTCAAGATTATAGTTTTGAATATTAAATACTATTATAAAACTAATTATAGAGAGTGTAAATATAAGTAGTATAACTATGAATACTTTGTGCTTTAATTTATTCATTTTGATCCTCCATTTTATATCCTAATCCTCGAGATGATTTAATAATAACATTTGAACCAATTGCTTTTAGTTTTCTTCTTACAAACGATAAGTATACTTCTAAATTGTTTGATTCAATTTCATTATCTAGTCCCCATACTTTGTCATATAATTGTTCTTTTGATAATATTTGATTAGGATTATTCATAAAATATTCTAAAACTAAAAATTCTTTTTTTACCAATTCAACTTCCGTACAATTTGTAATGCATATTAGTTTTGATTTAGAAACATCTAATTTTAAATCTCCAAACTTAATAATATTTTTATTATTAGATTTGATAGGATTTTTTAACTGAATATTAACACGCGCTAAAACTTCTTCAGTATGGAATGGTTTGGTTATATAATCATTTGCGCCGTTTTCAAGACCATTAAGTTTATCTTCTAATTCTCCTCTGGCTGTAAGCATTATTACTTTACTTTCAATATCTTTTTCTCTTATTTCTTTCAATATTTCAAATCCATCTTTATAAGGCAACATAACATCTAAAATAATTAAATCATAAATATTAGATAGAGCATTATATAAACCTTCTTCCCCATCAATTGCTATATCTACAACATATTTTTCTTTTTCTAATTTTGCTTTTAAAGCATCTGCAAGTGTATACTCATCTTCAACTATTAATATACGCATTTTGAATCACCTCTTATTTTATACTCTACTTATATTAAATAAACATTAAATATCCAACAATATTATAACATATTAAAAATTTTTTTATAATGAATATAAAAAAATTCATATTTAATGAATTCTTTTATCGATACAATCAACAAGACTTAGTTTTTTTATTTTTAGGTTATTATTAAATCCTGTACCTAATTCAATATTTGGTTTAATATTTATTCCATGATAATCACTACCTCCAGATATTAATAAATTATATCTTTCAGCTAATAATAGATATTTTTTTATTTCTTCCTTAGAATGACCACTATGATATATTTCAATACCATCTAATCCACAGTTAATCATATTTTGTAATGTATCTTCTAATTCTTTATCATTCATTTTTAATTGATTAGGGTGAGCAAGAATAGCAAATCCACCTGCATCTTTTATTAATTTAATACATTCTTGATAAGAAATTCCTTTATTAGAAAATCTTGTCTTTTCATAAGCTTTTATTAAATATTTATCAAATGCTTCATCAACATCTTTAGCATATTTATACTTCATCAGTAATCTAGCAATATGAGGTCTACCAATATTACCAATAGATGAAAATATATCCTTAATATCTTCTGCATCAAACATAATATTATAATCTTTTTTTATTTGGTTTATTAAAGATAATACCGAATAATAACTATTCGTTCTTAACTCTTTCATCTTTTCATTTAGTTGTTTGTTGTCGATATCTATATCATAACCTAAAATATGCATTCGTCCTTTGTTTGCTTTAGCTGACAGTTCAATACCATTAATTATTTTAATACCACTATTTATGATTAATGGGTCATTTTTGTCAATTGTTTTTATTCCGTTTAAAGTATCATGATCTGTAATAGCTAATACATTAATATTTCTTTTAAATGCGTAAGTGATTAATTCTTGTGGGGTTAATTCTCCATCTGAATAAACAGTATGGGTGTGCATATCAATTAATTTGTTGTTTTGATATAGTTCTAAAACATATAATAGTTCATCTTTAAAAAATCTATCACGTGGATTATTTGTTTTATAATATTTAATGAATCTTAGAATATCTTTTTTATTAATCCATTCTAATTGAAATTTATTATTTTTCTCTCGATCAGTTAAATTTTGATTTTTTCTATCTAGACTAACTTCAGCTTTAACAGCATAATAATGTGTTTTAACTTTTCTATTTAATAAACTACCATCTAGTTTAGGATAATCTTTTTGATAATGATCTATCGTTACTAAATTATCATATTTTTTTAAATCAATTCCTAATTCTTCTTTTATTTCCCTTTTTAAGGCATCTTCTAATAATTCATTAGAATCTACTTTTCCACCTGGTAACATATATATACCATTATAATTGCATAATAATATCTGACCTTGATTATTTTCCAGTAGTAATCTAACTTTTTCTTTTTCCTCATCAACTACTGAAATATTATCTATATTTATAACTTTTTTCATTTTTACCTCCTAACTTTAATACTTTATTTTCTTCTGCGCCAATAACATTATCAAATGCTTCTTTAGCTTCATCAACATATATTTGTTTATCAATCTCTGGCCAAAAATGTGTTAAAAATAAGGTATCTACATTAGCCTTTTTAGCAATTAATCCTGATTGATAGGCACATAAATGATTTGCATTATTGTGTTGATGTTTTAAAAATGTTGATTCACAAATTAATACATCCGCTCCTTCACTAAATCTAATTATTTCATTATTATATCCTGTATCTGATGTATACACAATAACTTCTTCATTTTCTTTAATTTTGGTTGAATAAGTAGTAATATTATGTTTATTTTTATTAAATGAAATTATTGTATCATTAACGTATAATTTCGTATCATAATCATAAAATTGATAATTAATATAGTTCTCTTTGCAACTTGTTAAAAATTTACAGATCATTTTTTCTTCATTAGAATTTGGCCTGGGCAAATATACTTTTATTTTATGATTAATAAATCCTAAATTATGGTAACAATATGATGCATAAGCAAGACTTAATAAATCACCATAATGATCACTGTGTAAATGAGATATAATAACTATCAAATCATTTAAATCATTTGGTAAATTCATTAGTTTTAAAGATCCATTACCACAATCAAGCATTATTTTATTTTTCTTAGTTGTAACTAAAAATCCAGGACAATTTGAATTATGTTTTGGATAAGGAGATACTGTGCCTAAAACTTTTATTATCATTTTATCATCTTCTTTACTTTCATTCTTTCTTGTACTATGGGTTCTACATAATTGGAGATATCTTTATTAATGCTAAAAACTTCTTTTACCATACTTGATGATATAAATTGATACTCTTTATCAGCAAACAAACAAACGGTATTAATTTGATTGTTAGATATTTCTTTATTAATCTGTCTTAATTGAACTTCATAATCATAATCACTTAAACCTCTAAGACCTCTTACAATACTTATACATTTATTCATTATCGCAACATCTACAGCTGCACCTGTTCCTATTACAACTTTGATATTATTATGATTTTTATATAATTCTTGTATAATATCTAGTCTTTCTTTTAGTGTGAAAAAGCTTGTTTGCTTAGCTGGGTTTTGCATTACTGCTACTATTACTTCATCGAATAGATTACTTGCTTGCTTTATAATATTCATATGACCCTTTGTGATAGGATCAAAACTCCCGGCATATAAAACTTTTATCATAATATATTCACCATCTTTCTTACTTTTTCAATATTTTCACTTTTAATTATGTAATCAAAATCATCGCTTTGATACTCAATTGTAGCTTTTTCTCTTAATATAAAATCTTCTTCTGTTATATTATCTCTTTCCATCGCTCTTTTTAACCTTACTTCATAAGGAATATCTATTAATATTTTATAATCACACATGTGAAGATATTTAGATTTAGGAAGCAATAACCAATCTAGAATTATTATCTTTTCTTTATTATTATCAACTATATTATCTATCTCAATTTGCATATACTTCCAAGTTATATCTGTTAACTTATCCATCTTTTGATAAGAATTAAAGACAATATCTCCCAATCTTTTACGATTAATTTTATCATTATCAATAATATTTTTACCAAAAGTATTTACTAGTTGTTCTTGCACTTGTGGGAGTCCTAAAACATAATGTCCTACTTTATCAATTTCGACGTGTATAGCTTGATTAGGATATTTATCTATTATAGCTTTAGATAATGTACTTTTACCACTTCCACTTTTTCCACATATTCCAATAATCATATTATCTCCTCCTCTACTTGTATTATAATCTATTTTGCGTTATAATTAAAATACATATTTGTTATGTTAATTATAACTGGAGGTTATTATGAATATAGATTTTGAATTATATCGAGTTTTTTATGCAGTTGCTAATAATAAAAATATTACTAAAGCTGCTCAAGAATTAAACATTTCACAACCAGCTATTTCTAAATCAATTAAAAATTTAGAAGAACAATTAGGTGGTCAACTATTCATTAGAACAAAAAAAGGGGTACATTTAACTAATGAAGGTGTGGAATTCTATCATTATATTAAACAAGCTATCGAATATATTAATAGTGCGGAAAACAAATTTACAGATTTGATTAATTTAGAAACAGGATGTATTAAAATTGGTATCAGTACAACATTAACAAAAGAATTTTTACTTCCATATTTAGAAGAATTTCATTCTTTATATCCTAAAATAGATATACAAATTGTAACTAATTTAACTTCTGATTTAATGCCAAAATTAAGAAATGGATTAATAGATATAGTAATATTAAATTTAAATGATAAAAACTATGGTAATGATATTGATATTATTAAATGTAATAAAATAAATGATTGCTTTGTAGTAAATAGTAAATATCAAGATTTAATTGATAAAGAACTTTCTTTCAAAGATTTAAATAATTATCCTTTAATTTTGCAAGCCAAAGGTTCAAATACTAGAGAATTTTTAGATAATATTGCGAGAGAAAACGGTATGATACTTAAACCTAATATTGAGTTAGCAAGTTATTCATTAGTTGTTGAATTTTCGAAAATTGGTCTCGGTATTGGATATGTAACTAAAGAATATATTAAAGATGAGTTAAATAACCATACTTTATATAAATTAAAGATTAAAGAAAAAATTCCAAGTAGATATATAGGAATTGCTATTTCTAAAAATCATTTACCTAATTTTAGCACTAGGAAATTAATAGACATAATAAAACACAAATCTATTTAAAGTTTTGTGTCTTTTTTTAAACTAATTATTTTACTTAATTTTTTTGGTATTTCATTACTCATTTTAATGTATTTTAATCGATCAATTGCCTCTTTTTTGGCTATATCATATATTCTATAATTACTTTCTATAGCTTGAATAAAATGATTAAGATCAATTGTTTCACTATCGTATACTTTTGATATAGCAAATGCTGTATCAATAATTGAGATAGCTAAAGATGGATTATTTTCTTTATCATTATATACTCTATGTCTATCTTCTGTTGCCCAAATGATATTATCAATTATATCTTTTTTTATTTTTTCATTTTGAAAAGATATATTGTTATTTTCTAAATAATCATTTATAACTTTACAAATAATTACTTTTAATGTTTCTTTATCTGGTTCTTTAACTAATATTTTACCAAATCTTCTCTTTAAAGCATTATGCGTAAAGTATTTTTCATATTCATCATTTGTAGTTGTACCAATAATTTTAAAATTCGGTTTGTCTAAATAAGTTTTAAGTATACTAGCCATATCATTATCATTACCTTTAGATACTCCAGTACCATAAATACTATGAATTTCATTTATAACAACTATAGCATTATGTTTTTCACATAGTTTTAAAAATTCATGCATTTTCTTTTCAAATTGTCCAACATATTCACAACCAGATACTAAGGAACTCGGCATAACTTCAACAATGGTTCGATGTTTTAAAAATTTAGGAACATTATTATTTTGAATTTGATATGCTAATTCATCTAATAATGCGCTTTTCCCCACACCCGATTCTCCTACGATAATAGTGCTTTCTTTTTCTTTGGCTAGTGATATCATAATTTCCATTATTTCTTTATCACGGCCAATAGTTGGTTTAAATTTGTATTGTTTATTATTCAATACTTGTCCAAAATTTTTAAAGTCTTCTTCTATTTCTGTTCGAGTAATACTATCTTTTTTATTAATATGAGATTCTTTATCATAACCAATAGCTTCTTTAAAATATTTTATTTCATCATTACCATATGCTTCACAACAATACATTGCTTTTACAGTGTCCATTCCTTGCTTATTTAACAAATCTTTATTGAAACCGTGTTTTTCTAATAGGTTATGAATCGAAATCAACGTGTCTACATCATAATTATTCGAAAAAATTGCTGAATGCATCATAGTATTACCACTACTATCTTTGTGGTTGACATCTAATTTATACTTAATAGCTTCATCTATTAATTGTAAGATATACTGATCTGTAGTACCATCATACATTGCTGCTTGAATAAAGTTTTGTCCTGTAATATCTTCGTCATTTGGATTAAGTCCATAATCTAGTAATGTTTGAATAGCCAATAATCTTTTTGGTTCTTCATCATAACAAGAATCATAGGCAAAAGCATGAAGTAATGTGTTACCATAGTTATCAACATTGTGTAGATCATTTACTAATATTAATCGCATTTCTTCTAAATTCTTTTTATAATTATTTGTTATAAATGGTAACATTTCTGATATATCATCACTATCAAACATAAAATCTTCCCTCCTAATAATTATTATCTATGATATCTTTTATTGAATTTATCTATTTGGCTCAATACTTTCTTATTCGATAATGTGTTAGTGTACTTTCGATCATCTATATTATTAATAATTGCATTAGCATCTCCATTTCCACCTTTTAAATATAAATTCATTTCATTAATTGGACATAATTCATTATTCATAATTATTAACTGTGTGAATAAACCATTAGTTATTTCACCATTATTGAATTTCAATTCAGCTAGAAGAGCTCCTGGTATTGTATGTTTTGACATAGGTAAATTACATAATGATGGGATATTTAATACATTGTTAAAATGACTTGTTAAAACTTTCATTTTATGAGAGTGTCCATAAAAAATAAATCGCTTATTTAAATCAGTAGTAACACTATTTGGCGTTTCAGGATGTCTTATAACAATATAGTCATTTTTTAAGTTAATAACACCAGTTCCATATCCAATTGGAACAATATCATGTCTTCTAGCATTTAATGTTTTTCCAAAATCTTGTCCATATTTTTCTAATGCACTATAATCATGATTTCCTAGGCATAAAAAATTAAGTATATTTTTATCAAATGGATAATTTTTTATAGCATAATTTATTTGTGTATCAATATCTTCTATTTTTTTTATATTACCAATAGTTCCATCAATAAAATCTCCAGCATTAATAATAGTATAAATATTATTATTAATACAATAATCATATACCATATCTAAATATTTGACACAGTCATATAAACTTCCTAAATGTATGTCAGATATAAAAAGAGCTTTAAAACTGTTACTATTTCTATCAGTTAATATTGTTGTACTGATGTTTTTTATCGGATTAATGCTTTTAATTATATTATAAGTAATATCGCCATTTTCATAATATTTTCTTGTAAAAGTAAAACCTTTGGCTTTTAATAAATTTAATCTGTAAAATAATTGTTTGTTGCTTAATCCAGTTACTTGAGCAATCTTATTTACACTTGCACCTTCTTCAATCATCTTAATAATCAATTTATTAGTTTCTGTCATATTTAATCCCCCAAAATTTGTCATTTATTCTAACACATATATTATACAAATGTCAATAAAACAGAAGACTATTTTACCTTCTGTTTTGAAAAATTATATTCATTAGTATACCAATTGATAAAGTTATCAGTAGCATTTGTTCTTCCATCGTTACGAGTATTTCTTTCCTCATCAGTCATTTGCGCTAAAGTTTTAGAACAATTTTTAGGAATAAATACAAACCATAAATTTGATTTTGCGCGTTTTAAACTGTTTCCTCTTTTTTCTTTGCTTAGTGTTCCCTCACATTTACCAAAGAATTGATAAAAATGTTGTCCATCATAAAACGTTAAACAATCTAAAAAATAGCAAGTTCTATCTTGAATATCCTTCATTTCCAATAATAGTTTATCAGGATTAGAACTAACACCACTTCTTTTAACAAAGGCGCCAGGATATCCTGGATTATTTGGATAATTATTAATATAGAATCCTGAATCAGCAACAAAAACTGGTTCTTTGATTAGTTCATATGCTTTCATTGCTTTATATTTGGAAATATACTCTATATCATTAATGTTTGGCTCATTAATATCAATATTAGCATATTTAATATTTATCCGCGCATTATCAAATTTTTCTTTAACGGATATGTATTTACCATAGTTACCCGTAACATAAGTGATTTTCATATACTACATTTCCTCCTTATAATAATATAATTTTTTTACCATTGGTGAATAATTTACATTTGATAGATCAACACCTTTTTTTAAGGCTATTTCTTTTGTAAAAAGCATACTTAAATAAGTTAAATAATAATCATTTATTATGTCATCTTGATACTTCCTTTTAAAAACAATTATATCTTTACCATTATCAATTAAAGTTGCTATCAATCTTTTATCTAACTTACGATCATCATTTAATAAAATCATATTAGAATTATAATTCTTCGTAATTGTAGTTCTTCCATGACAATAATCATATTTACTATGAATAATAGGAATACCTATTCCCGCTTCAGTTAGTGTGGAATCTAAATAATGTGAAGCTGTAATTGACTCATATCCACATAATATTTCATAAATATCTTTTATATCGAAAGTAAAATCTAGTTTAGTATTTAAAATATCATATATTAAACTTAAATCATTATCCAAATAATATGATAACATTATACTCATTGGTATCATTGTAGCAGCTAAAGAAATAAAACTATTTTCATCTTTAATGGTTGTTTGATATTGTAAATCAATAATTCCGTCTTGTTTATTTTTTGACAATAAATAATGTTTTAAGTGATTATTAAATGATAATCTTACTCCATAATTATTACCACCATAACTACAGGATATAATATTATAGTAGTTTTCTAAATTCATATATAATATATCTCTAGGTTCAATACTAGTTGATATTATATTATTTTTAGCAGTTAATACTTTACTTACATAATTACTAACTACTTTTGATCCTCCTACTCCACTAACAATTGTAGGAGTTTTAATATTACTTAATTTATTTCTTATTTCTTCCAAATCAGACTTTTCTAAAGCATCTATGATCCGATCATTAAGTAATTCGAAATTTTCTAACATATTACCACCTCAACAATAGTTTACTAAATATATAGGTAATATATCGTCTACTTAAAAAATAATATCAAGTAATTCATATTTTCTTATTCTTTTTAATTCAAAATGACGAATATCTTTTCTTAATTCGCAGTATGCAGCACAATACCAACCATCTTTAAACAAAAACATTTCTGCAGGATTAATAACTCTTTCATTTTCGCCACTATTATAAGAATAATATAGTATTTTGACTTTACGTCTTTCTTTAATAGCTTTTGTTAGAATATTATATTTATTTAAAGTTTCGTCTTCTAAATTAAGCTCTTTACTTTCTTGTTTACTTCCAATATATACTCCTCTAATTTTATCTTTTAATATTTCTAATTTTTCTTGTTTTTGAGTATTTTTTTCTTTTTTAATATAATTATCTATTAATTGATAATCTGCTTTTTTAAACTTTCTAACTGGTAATCTAATAGATTGATTTAATACATAACCTCCATATGGACCCATTATTGTATCAATATAAATGCCTGATTTTTCTAACTCTTCTTTGTATATTCTAATCATTCGTGGTGTGACTTCTAAAAGATCAGATAATTCTTGTACACTATATTTTCTACCTGTTGACAGCAATTGTAACATAGTTATAACATTGGATATTTTAGACATTTTATCACCTCAAAAAAGTATAATAGTTTATATTATACCATTTATAAATATTTTTGAATACCACTTATTAATAAATCTAAATTATTAATTAGTTGATATTTAGTATTCTTTTTCCCATAAACATCTATATTATTATTATCTTTATTAAAAAATATTCCTATGCCACCGGCTGATGTCCAATTATCTAAATTATATATTTTATCATCAATTAATATATTCCCTTTAGCACTTACTATATCATCTTTTTTTAACAAATTAGGCACTATATGAATATTTACTTTTACTCCATTTCTTCTTAAAAATTTTACTTTAGCCTCAGCTTCATTTAAAGTACTTACTTTAGATAAGATATTAACATCTAATTTAGTATTTTTTAAATAATGAATAGAATCATTTATTACTTGAATATCTTCTAAAATATTATTCCAATCACAAGAAGTTATAAATTCACGATGTGTTTGATCTTTTCTTTTTAATTCATTAACTTTATTATAAGTGTCTACTAAAACATCATCAAAATCTAAATATATTTTCATTTTTGATTCCTATATTTTAAATATTCTTGCAATATTTTATAATGCCCTTCATGGAATTCTCCTACCTGAAACATATTATTTACTTTATCATTAGAAGCCCACATTACTCCATCAACTTCTTCCTCTTGGATAACAATATCATTTATGTCAATATTCTTCTTTAAATAATATAAATCAAAGTATTGATCATTATTGGTAATTTCTTTAAATAAAGTCAATTTATCTTTTGATACATCAATTCCTAATTCTTCTTTTACTTCTTCAATTATTCCTTCTAAGCTAGTTTCTCCTGCTTTTGGATGACCACCAGTTAATGCCCATTTACCACCTTTTCTTGCAACTCTTTTTTGAATTAAAAACTCTCCTTGATCATTTTCAATAACAATAATTACAATTAAGTAAAAATATCCTTTTGGAACTTGCTCTCCTTTAATAAATGTTTTTCCTGTTACTTTTTTGTTTTCATCATATAAATCTCTTACTTCCATTTAAATTCCTCCTAAAGAAAACTATAGTTATACTATAGTTATTTTTCATTTATAAAACTTATTATTTCTTCTTTTGACTTAAAACCTACAGTTTGATTAACTAACTTCCCATCTTTAAATAATAACAAAGTTGGTATAGACATAATTCCATATTGTTTTGAAATTTTTTCTGCTTCATCAACGTCTAATTTATAAAATGAGCAATCATTTATTTCCTCAGCAACTTCATCAATAATTGGACTTAACATTTTACAAGGACCACACCAAGTGGCAAAACAATCAACTAATACTTTTCCTTCTTTTGTTTTTTGTTCAAATTCTTTTTCTTCTATTTTAATTGCTCCCATATAATACCCTCTCTTTCTTTATTAATTATATCATGTTTTTCATTATTTGTTTCCATAACTTTTTAATATTATCAAATTCCAATATATTTTCTACTTCATCAATATCAACCCATAAAACTTTTTTTATTTCACATTCTTGAGGTCTTAAGTTTATTTCTCCTACAGGATGGCCAATAAAATATACTACATCTTTAGGTATAATATCTTTTACTAAATAAGACATTGTATATTTTTGATTAGAATCAATGATAATATCAACATTAGTTTCCTCTTTTACTTCTCTAATGGCTGTTTGCTTTTCACTTTCTCCTTCTTCCATATGTCCTTTAGGAAATCCATAGATACCTTCATTTGATTGAATTAATAATACTTGACCATTATTAATTACTACTGCACCACAAGATTTTTCTTTCATAACGCACACCTCCTTTATTTAATTATTTACATTATTGATTGTACACTAATAGTATATCTATGTCAAAAAAAGTTAAAGACTTACTTTATATATTCTTTAACTTTTTTATCACTATTCATATATTTTTGTTTAATTACATCATATACTTCTTCTGGTATAATATCTGTTTTATTAACATTTTTCCAACTAATAAGTTCTAAAAAATAATCTACTAAATATGGAAACTCTTTAATAAGCGTTTTTCTAGTTAATAAACTCAAATTATTTAAGTATTCTTGTGTAGTAAATGATTTTACTATGTAATTTTTACTATACTTATTTTCAAAATTCATTCCTTTATAAACTTTGCCACTTATTAATTTATTTTTATAATCTTTTTCAATTGAATACATTGAACAAATTTGAATATTATAAAAAGTTCTATGATTAGATTTCAAACTAGACAATTTTACCTTATTAACTACACATCCGTATCTAATTGTTTCATTACTATCAATAATATCAACAATAGAATTAAGTAATGCATAATCTTTATCAGTGAATTGATCATATTTATTAAATTCAGATGAACTAAACATATGATACAAATTAATTTTATTTTTTACTTGTTCAATATTATTAAATAATTGATCATTCATTTTTAGATTTTCATTTATATAAAAAAGATTGCAATCTGATAGTGATTTATATTTTTCATTAGTAATAACAATTTTAATAAGTTGAATATCTTCAGAAAATTTAACATCATGTAACAATCTTTTAATAAATGATGTTCCACTAAACTGATCATTAAACTTTTCAATGTAATTTAACTTTGATCCATTATTATAAATAATATCATATAGAATAACATTATCATTACTATTATTTCCTAACTTGTTATTTAAAATAATCTCATTAGTTTTTCTTTTCATAACTTCTTTAATTAAATCCATTACCATCACCACGAGCTAATATAATACATTAATTTTTTTTATATGTCAAATAAAACTATGATTAATATCATAGCTTTTTTTGATCTTTAATATATGTGGTTCCACCAACATTAATTTGATTTAACTTACTTGTATCTTCTAATGATTCAACGTGTAAATTACCACCAATATATTTTAAAACTTCTAAATGATCTAAAGATAATAGTGAATTAAATTCTGCACTCCATCTAATACTTATTAAACTATCTAATCCATTTAAATCAGTTAAACTATTAAAATATGCTGACCAACCAATTAATTTTAGATTATTTAATCCAGCAGCAGATTCTAATTCATCAAACAATGCACTTCCACCAATATATTTTAAATTTTCTAAACCTTTAGCTGTCTTAAGTTTTTCTCCATAAAAAGTATCAGTAACACTTTCAAGTTCTGGAACAATACCCATAATTGTATCTAATTTTGAAAAATCAGCTTTACCCATCACACACTTTAGTTTAGAAAAAACAACATTATCTTTATATTTTAAATCCCCGCAGTAGCACACTATGTTTTCTGGATTACTATATAATTCTTCTTCTGTCGTTGCAATTAATTCTATAGAACAATTAAATATAGTAGCTAAATCTTCTTTAATGTTACGACTATCAATTATTTCCTTAATTCTTGGATCTTTATCATATCCAAATCCATCAATAGTATTATCTATTTCATATAAAAAACGTAAATTGTATGCGGAAAGCTGCTTACCTGCTTTATGTAAATTATAAATGTGTGTTAAATACTCCATATCTTTAACTTTTTTATAATAAATGTCTTTATTTGGAAATTCGTTTAATTTTGATTCTACAATCTTTTCAAGTTGTGGTTCGATACTTTGACCTTCTCCAATTCCACGAATTTCAGCTATATTATTATCTACCATTCTTATTGCAGCTCTTGGAACTTTAAACTTACCATTATGATCTTTTGTATAAAAGATATAGAAATCTCCTAGTTGTAAATGATCAGATGCAGATTTCATACCAATAGTACACCAATCAAGATTATACCCTTGTAATGATTTTACTAAAGGTAGTGGATCGCTTCCTTTAGGATATTTTACCCATACACCTTCATCAGTATAGGCATTTATTTGCTCAATAATATATCCATATACACATTCAAAAGATCCAGATTTAACTAATTTTTCTAACTTATCATCATCTAACGATTTCTTTTTTATAAATCTTTCTATATATTCTAAAGATAATTTTAATGCATCTTCATTTAAATCAGCAAATCTAAGAATGCTATTTTTTCGACGTTTATTAAAGCTTTTAGTTTCTGAATTATATTTACCTAATTTAAGCATTCCTTGAAATGCCCAAAACTTAGACCATATAGTATATTCAATAGATTTATCACTAAACAAAAAATCTAACCATACATCTAAACTTTCTTTCTGATTATTAATTACATCGTCTTGAATTTGTTTTTTTAAGTCATTAGTCAAAACAATATTGCCATAACCAGATTCTTTTAATCTTTCTATATAGTTATAATAATATTGTCTTGGAATATCATTCCTTTTAATTATATATTTATCATAATATAATTTTTTTATCATATCGACATATTTTGAATTTAATAATGCTTTCCGATGAATTAAATCCATTTTATCTAAATAACTACGAATATTATCAAATTTTAAATAAACGTTTTTACCAAAACTAACTGATTTACTTTTGTACAGTGTTTTATATACTTTATCAATAAATCTTATAGCATCTACATATTCTTTATCATTCATATAAAACTACTTCCCTAAAGTACCAAGCTTATTAAATGGCCATATTCTAAAGACTGCATTACCAACTATTTCATCTTCACTTATGAAACCAACTAATGGATCGCGACTATCTAAAGATACATCTCTATTATCACCCATTACAAAATAATAATCATTGGGTATTTTTTTCTTATCATAAACATCTGACATGATAAACCTCTCTGTATTTTTAGCAAATTTATCTTTTACTTTAACACCATTTATATATAGTTTTCTATGTTTATATTCAACACTTTCTCCTGGCATACCTATTATTCTTTTAACTAATCTTTCCTTTTTACCATTTATATTCTTTTTTACAACAACTATTTCAAAACGCTTATGTTTAATTGGTATTTTATTTAATATTAATAATTGACCATTTTTTAAAGTTGGATCCATTGATGGTCCATCAACAACTACAGGAGTTGCAATAAAAGTTCTAAACAGTATAACAAATACTACAATAAAAGCATAAGGAACTATTCCTTTAATAAATTTTTTAACATCCATATTTATCACCTAACAAAATAAGGCTACAAATAGCCTTATTTTTATTTTCCCTTCTTATCGGCTCTTTCTTTGATCTTAGGAGCTTTCTTTGCATTTCTAATATAATTTAATTTAGCACGTCTTACTTTACCTTTTCTTACAACTTCGATTGAATCAATACGAGGTGAATTAACTGGTAAAGTTTTTTCAGTTCCTACATTACCTGAAACTTTTCTAACGATAAATGTTTTACTCACTCCAGAACCTTGAATAGCCATTACAAGTCCTTCATAAACTTTAATTCTTGTTTTGATATTTCCACGAGAATCTTTTTCGTCAATCTTAAGATTAACTTTTACAGTATCACCAACACGAAACTCAGGAATATCAGTTCTAATTTGTTTTTTAGTAATCTTTTCTACTAAATTCATTGTTGTCACATTCCTTTCTATAATTTATGATCATAAATAATAAACCCAGCGGATCACGTTAATAATAATACCATATATTTTAAATATATGCAAGTTTTATTTAATATTTTTTAAAGCACTTATCAATGCTATTTTACCATATTCATAAGTTAAAGATCCTTGTTGATAAGCAATGTATGGTTTTCTAATTGGACCATCACAAGATATTTCAATTGATGACCCTTGAATAAATGAACCACTAGCCATAATAATTTTATCATCATAACCAGGCATTGGATCAGGCATTGGCAAGGCAAAAGAATCAATTGCAGATGCTGCTTGTATTCCTTGACAATACTTAATTAGTTTCTCACTATTATTGAATATGATACTTTGAACAATGTCTACTCTATCTTCATTATATTTAGGTTCAACATCATATCCTAATTTTTCTAAAACTAAACTAGTTAATACAGCTGTTTTTAAAGATGCATTAACCACACTAGGAGCATTATATAATCCTTGTAATAGTTGTTTATTTAAACCTAAACTAGGTCCAACCTCCTTAGCTTCACCAGCAACATTAAGTCTTTCACTACATAAATGAATTAAATCTTTTCTTCCAGCAATATATCCTCCATTAGGTGCAATACCACCACCTAAGTTTTTAATTAATGAACCTATAATAATATCCGCACCAACTGTTAAAGGTGTTTTTAAACTTACAAATTCGCAATAACAATTATCAATCATAATAATAATATCTTTATCAATATTTTTAACTAATTTAACTAAATTACTTATTTTATCAATACTAATACTCTTACGATTTGAATAACCTTTAGATCTTTGAACATATAATACTTTTACTTGATTATTTTCAATATATGTTTTTATTTTATCATAATCAAAATCATTGTCCACTAATTCTATTTCATCATACTTAATTCCAAAAGAAATTAATGAGCTAGCATTATCTTTAATACCAATAACTTCATGCAAAGTATCATATGGAGTTCCACTAACTGATAATAATAAATCATTAGGTCTTAAACAACCAAATAAAGCTGTAGATATAGCGTGTGTACCCGATATTAATTGTGTTCTTACTAAACTATCTTCTCCATCTAAAATATAAGCAAAGACTTTTTCAATTGTATCTCTTCCTAAATCATTATACCCATATCCCGTAGTGCCTTCAAAATGAGTAGTTGATACTTTATACTTTCTAAAAGCATCTAAAACTTTTAAACTATTATCAAAACATAATTTATCTAAATAGTTAAATTCACTTTGTAATTCTTTTTCACTTTCTTCAACTAATTTTTCTATATCCATTACTTAATTCCTCCATCAATACGAATAATACTATCATTAATATAACTAGCATCATCACTTGCTAAAAAACATACTAATTTAGCTACTTCCTCTGGCTGACCAAACCTATTCATAATAATCTTATTCTTTTCTTCATTTATAGTATCAGGATTCATACTTAACACTGGTTCGGTATTAATCCAACCAGGTGCGATAGCATTAACTCTTAAATGTGGACAAGATCTAGCAAATGAATGAGTTAAAGAAATAATACCTGCTTTTGATGCATCATAATCAATGCTATAAGTAGTTTGTTGGTCTATTCCATTATTAGATGCTATATTAATAATAGTTCCTTCAGTCATTTTCTCTGACACTAATTTACTAACAATAAAAGACCCAACTAAATTTACATCAATCACTTTCTTAAATTCTTCCACACTTTTATCTTCTAAATAATTATCTAAAGCAATACTAGCATTATTAACTAAAATATCAATATGCCCAAATTCAATCATAATTTGAGATACCATATCTTTAACTTCTTCTTCATTTGAAATATCAGCTTTAATAACTAATGATTCAACATTATATTTATTAACTTCTTTCTTCACATTTAAAGCTAATTCTTTGTTTTGAATATAATTAATTATAACGTTACATCCTCTTTTAGCTAATTCTAATATAATAGATTTTCCTATTCCACGACTAGAACCAGTAACTAAAGCTACTTTCCCTTTTAAATCCATAAACTCCTCCAATGTCTCAATCATTTTATCACGTTTAATCTATTTAATCAAATTTATTTATATTGTGTTCCAACTCCTTTAAACTTTTAGTTGGTGTGGGAAATTCTTCTGGTAATGTCCCACCTTGTTTTTTTATAGTTTTTCTAATATCTTGCCCCACTTCATAATGTGCTTGATTAGCTTCTTTACCTAGTTTAACTTTCTCATTTTTCAATTTTTGTTCAGTTAAAGAGATTCTAAACAAATTTGCAATTAATTCTTCACTACACATATTATCCAATATATCTTCTCTATATCTTAAATTCTTTCTTTGTGCAATATCATTGGCAGTTTCTCCATTATATAATCCCTTATATCCCGCATTATGAAATTTATCAAAATTCTTAACTCCTGCATTCTTAGCAGTAATATTTAAAGAATAATTTCCTTTTTTAGTTAAATCTCGTTGATAAAATCTTTTTTCTTCTTCTGTCATTTTACTATATTCCGTGTCAATCAATTCTTGTTTTCTTGTTTGAATAGCAAAATAAGTTTGACCCAAAGCAATAAACTTTTTTCTCGGATCTGCATTTTGAACAATCAGATAACATGCATATCTTGACAATTTAAAATCTGCAACTTTTTTTGTTGCACCCTTTGGCATTTTTATCGTTTTGCCAACATAGGCAAAATGATCATTAATATTTATTTTTGAATTATCACAAGCTTTTTTTGCCTTTTCAATTACACTTGCAAATCTTCTCCACTGTGTATATTCCAAAACTTGTTGTAATTCTCTTGATAACCAATATTCATTGCCCTCTTCATCTATATGTTTTATTTCTTCAAATATTTTATCTGTATATTCATTAATAACATTCATGAAATTCTCCTTTCATCTATATTATTCGATAAAAGTTTTCATTTTCCTTTTTATAAAAAAAATATAAATCATGTATCCACATAATTTATATATTTTTTAAAGTATATCTTCTTTTTTATGACTATTCATATATTGATTAACTTTATTATAAAATTCATCAACAAATTCATTAGAAATAATAATAGAACAAGGAAGTTCAATATCATTTTTAAAAATATCTTTATCTCTAACGATCTGTCCTTCCTTTATACCACCATCTCCAATATCATCAGGTAAATAAAACTTCCGATTATCAACTTGATATACCATATCGCCTGATGATGGTTTGTCATTAGTATATATTTCTTTTCCATTTTCAATAATTATTTTTTTATATATAGGATTAGATAATTCAATAAACTCATTTTGAATATCAATTGTAAATAATTTATTGCCATAATTTTTTAAAAAGTCATTTAATTCAAATAATTTGTTATAATTACTATTACTTTTAATATTTTTAAGCGAATTAGTAATTAAATCAAAAAAGTAATCTCTATTCTCTAAACCAAGACAATAAATACCTAATCTAAGACGATCAAAATTAGTTATTTCACAAGCAAAACTTTCCGATTCATAATTATTCATCACATCATCTATTAATGAACTCATTTGTTCTTTATCAGTAACATAGAAAGAAATATATGGTTTAGATATTTCATTTTCGTGTCCTTTACAACATGCATGCGTATATATTTTATGATCATAACAATACTTTAATAATTGGTAAAGTGATTCACTACCTTCCGAAAACTCTCTTAATTTATCATTGTTTATTTCATTATAACTATATAATCGATCACTGTGTTTCATAATCAATTTCCTCAATCTCTACCTGATTAATACTATCAAATCTTTTGGTAATCTTATCAGTAGTAGTATGAATATCCTTAACATCTTTACTAACTGTTTCAATACTACGATATAATTTATCCCAACGATCTTTATAACGTTTAAATTCAACATCTAAAAGTCTTAATTCATTATGAATAACTTTAGCATATTTATCTCTCTCTAAATTCTTAATAATAACTTGAATAGTTGTTAAAGTACTAATTAAAGTTGTTGGGGAAGTAATCCATACTTTCTTTTTATAAGCATAATCAACAATATCATTATGATAAGCATTAATCTCAGCAAAAATAGCTTCAGCTGGTAAAAACATAATAGCCTGTTCACTAGTCTCACCTGGAATAATATATTTACTACTAATCGCATCAATATGTTTTTTCATATCACCTTTAAATAATTTTTCAGCTTGTTTTCTAGTAGCCACATTATTGTTTTTATCAACCATTATTTGATAATTTTCTAAAGGAAATTTAGAATCAATACCAATTAAACCTAAAGGTTCTGGAGCAAATAAGGCACAATCAACAATAGTCCCATTAGAAAATGGATATTGCATCTTATATACTTTATCATTATTAGGTCCAAAAATATTAGTTAAAATATGATTTAAATTAACCTCACCAAAGATACCTCTAGTTTTTTTATCAGTTAAAATACCCTGTAATGAAACAATATCACTAGATAAATGATCAATCTTTTTCTGAGCCTCATCTATTTTAGATAATCTTTCTAAGACATTCGTAAATGTTTTATTAGTTCTTTCAAAATTCTCATCTAATCTTTCATTTACCTTATCATTAATATGATTTAATTTATGATCAATTTTATCATTCATATCATTAAAATCTTTATTTAAATTATTATTAAAATTATTTAATTCTTTAATCATATCAATCTCTAAAGAACTAACCTTCTCAACTACATCATTATTACCTTTTTTAAATATAACTATAACTAATAAAATAATAACAATAACTAATAACCCTATAATAATATATTCCATAAAATCACCATCTTCATTTTACTATATTCTTAAGTATTTTTCAATTAATATTGTAATGAAAAAGTATTAATGAGTTCACTAACACTTTTAATAATTATTTTAAATATTTTTTTAATATTTGAGTTAAGTATTTCATATTAATTGGTTTTGATAAATAATCATTAAATCCTTCATTAATATATTTTTCTTTAACTCCCTTAATAGCATCAGCTGTTAATACGACAACTGGAGTATTAAAGTCATTACTTTTTTTCATTTCTTTTAAAGTAGTTATTCCATCCATATCTGGCATTTTTTGATCTAGAAGAATTAAATCATAATTATTCTTTTCTATTTCTTTAATAGCATCTTTACCAGATACTACTGATTTAGTTGTTATACCATATTTAGATAAGAATTTAGTTGTTACTTTTAATGATATTTTATCATCATCTACTAGCAATACTTTTTTATCTTTAAAGTTTACTGTTTCTTCTGTTACTTTATCTTGTATTTCATTTATGTTACCTATTGGTTTATCATCTACTATTTCTTGATCTAACGTAACAGTAACACGTGTACCCATTCCTTCTTTACTATAGATATCCATTTGACCTTTTAAAGCTTTAACTATTTTACTTGTAATAGTTAATCCTCTATTATTATTTGTATCTTTAATCAAATTATCTATTTCTTCACTAGTCATGCCTATTCCTGTATCTTGAATATACATAGTAATTTTAGCTTTAGAATTTATTCTTTCACAGTCTGCTCCAATAATAATTGATCCTTGATCAGTAAATTTAACAGCATTATCTAAAAGATTTAAAAGTATTTGAGTAATTTTATTACTATCCCCTTTTAAGGTATTAGGTATATTTTTATTAACTTTTAATTTAATTTTAATATCTTTTTCATGAATATTTTGTTTAGTTATATTTAAAACATTTTTAATAACTTCATCAATATTATATTCTTTATTTTCGACTGTTATTTTACCACTTTCTACTTTCTCAATATCTAATAATTCATCAATAACACTTAATATATTTTCACTTGCATTATGAATATCTTGAACATCTTCTTTTATTTCTTTGCTTAATTTTTCTTCTAATATTGTTTCACTTAATCCCATAATAGCTGTCATAGGTGTTCTTATGGAATGCGATACTGTTTTTACAAATTCAGTTTTAGCTTCACTTGCTTTTTTTGCGCTTTCTAAAGCATTAGTTAACATTATATTTTGTTTACGTACGTTTTCAGCATCTTCGGTTACATTTTTTGTTAATATAGAGGCATATTTTTCATTTTTATTAGAAGTAAAGAAAACTGTACTCTCTAACCATATCTTTTCTTCTTTATTTTTTAATGTATAACGAATAGTAATTGGCTCATCAGAAGTAATACTTTTTAAATTTTCTAAAGATAATAGATTGCCTACTTTTACTTTATCCTCACTTGATATGTTTTTTAAAATATTATTTGCTAAATCTTCTTCATATTGATGAGTTAAGTTTTCATCATATTCTTTTTGATGTTTTAAATCAATAAAGTTAGATAAACCTGTTTCTAAATTAACATCTAATTCTGTATCATATACATTAGCTGTTATTTGATTTAATTTCTTTTCTCTAGATTTAATATCACTTGCTTGTGATATTAGGAAGTGCTGATGAAGATGATCTTTTGTTACATCTGAAATTAAAACTATATAATATAATTTTTTCTTATCCTTAATAGGATATATTTGAATTTTAAGCCACCTATTTTGTTGATAAGAACTTGAACGATATGATATCATTTGACTTACAAAATTAGATTTTTTATCCCAATCATTTATTTGATTTAAAACTGATGATAAATCAAATAATTTTTTTAATTTTTCTATTTCTAATTGTTCATCATCTTTATCAGAATCTTCTAATACTCGATTAACATTATTAGTTAAATACAATAATTTATTTTGTTCATAATCATACATAATATATATAGTATCACTTGATTTTACTAAAGAATTAAACATTTTTTCTTTATAATTATAACCAAATTTTTGTGCGACTGTATTCACGCCATTAATTAAATAATATATAATAATTAAAATACATACACAAAAAATAAATCCCACAAATTCATTAGATAATATTCCTAAGTGTAGTGATCTAGTATCCAACACATGATAAAATATAAATAAAAATAATAATAATAATAATCCTACTAGTAAAAAAAGCATTTCTTTAGATTGTTTCTTCAATTTAACCACCTCATATTCTCATATAAATTATATCATAATATTTAATAAAAGAAAACAAAAATCCGAATTATTCGGATTTAACTAAACTATATACTTTTTGATGAATATCATCAATTGCTTTCATCTTATTATCTTTAGAACATTCAACCTTATCCCAATTTAAATATTCAGCTATAAATAATGATGTTTCGTATATTTGTTTTAAATAATCTAAATTACTTTCATGAATATCATTTTCTATTCCATCATTGTTTTTTCTTTCATTTCGAAGCTCATTGGTTAATTCAAATGGAACATGTAAAAATATAACTTTATCAGGCTCTTTTATTTTTAATTTATTGTATTCAAAATCTAAAACATAATCAATAAATTCTTTTTTATCTTGAATACTTTTTAATAATGATGATTGATATATTAAACTAGATGTGGTATAACGATCTAATAAAACATATTTACCACTCTCATATTCTTTTTTTAGTAATGTTTTCCAAGTAATTGCCCTGTCTACAGCATACAAAGAATTAATAAAGTATGGTGATAAATCTTGAGGCAAACCCAAATCACCTCGAAGATAGTGTTCTACTAAACTACCTTGATATGTATTATATGAAGGAAAATGATGAAAATAAATCTGTTTATTTTCTTTTTGAAGTTGTTCTTTTAATAGGTTACACTGAGTAGATTTACCAACTCCATCACCAGATCCTTCCATAACTATTAGTTTACCATTCATTATATTTTCCTTATTAATTTTTTTCCTTCAACGAAATGACAATCTTGACTACATTCAAAGTCAGGGAAAGTACATCTCGCACCATATGAATATTTTTTAATATCTGAAGCTAATGGATGGTTATTATTTTCTAAAGCGTTCTTATATTTCATTAATGTTTCTTTAGTTTGTTGTTGAATTTCTAATTGAGCTGCAGAGCATAATCTTTCTTTGCATTTTAAAATGAATTTATCATAAGATCCTCTTTCATTAACTGTTACTAATTCTCCTTGTGGATGAACATTTTTAACTTTTTCCATATCAGCTAACCATTCCATTACTAGAGAATTATCATCCTCAATAATTGGTGGTATAAAACAACTAAATTCAGTATTCATTTCCATTTGATAATCTAATGAACGGTGACGATGTGCTTGCGCTAAACAAGCCCAAGATGTTTGATACGTTGTTGTATAAACATCCCCAAAATAATTTTCTTTTTCTTTTAAATCTTTACCAAATAATGAAATAGTACGATGTTTTTCATTTTTTAATAAACCTTCATCTAAAACATTTAATTCAAATAAGCAATCAATAAATTCAGCCATAGAGGTAGCTAATGTTTTTTCTAAATAATCATTCATATTAGCTGTTTTAATATATTCATCCATCCACGAAGCAATATAATTTATTTGTCTAAAAGTAGTTGTATAAATCATTTGTGTTGGCATAAAAACTGTTACTAAGTAACGAGCATTTTCTTGAGCTAATTTATGTATTTTAGCATCATTATATATATAACCATATCTATCTTTTATCTTAACTTCAAATAATTTTAACCATTTATTATATAATTGCTCTTCTTGTTCAGATATAGGTGAATTATCCTTTCTTTCTACTGGTGTATAACGAGCAGATTTTTCAGAAGTTGTATATTGCTTTTCATTATTAATTACCATAGCAAGTAATTTAGGAATATTTTGTAAATTAAAGTTTAATAGAACATGATCATATACACTATGATGACCATTATTAAGTGTTAAATCAACTCGACGCATTGTTCTTTCAATTGGTTCATTTTCTAATTTATAATAACCTTCTCGATTATAACAAACCCCAGCAATTCTTCCACAAAACTTGATAGCTTCATCTTTATCAAATGTACCATCTAACTTTTTAAAATGATTAGGTAAAATATCAATTTTAATATTATTATCCATAAAAATCCTCCCTCATATATGATATTCTCCCTATCTATTCTCTTACAATCTCATTATAGCATATTTTAAAAACTCATTTCAACAAAAAATAGTGAATTTAATCACTATTTATACTTATTATTTAATGGTGCAGGAGATGGGACTTGAACCCACACGAGATAACTCACAAGCCCCTCAAGCCTGCGCGTCTACCAATTCCGCCACTCCTACATAAAACAAGTAGTAAACTACTTGTTAAAATAATTTTAAAACATCATTAAATGTTATATAGAGCATCAATATCATTAATAATACAAAGAAAATGGTATGAACAGTATTTTCAATTTTCGGGTTAACTGGACTACCCTTTATTTTTTCAATTATTAAAAATAAGATATGTCCTCCATCAAACGCTGGTATTGGAAGTAAATTGATAAATCCAACATTAATACTTATTAAGGCAAGTAATGAAAGTAATGTCATTATACCAGTGGATGCTGCTTGACCAACAATACTAAATATTCCAACTGGTCCAGATAACATTTTTAAACTGATCTTACCAGTTATTAAATACCATATTGTAAAGAACATTTGCTCTACTGTATTGAAGAATTTTACAAAAGCATATTGAATAGATGATAATAAACTATGTTTATGTGTTCCAGTTATATTAAAGCCATATTCATATCCTTTTAATTCCTTTTTTTCATAAACAGCTTTAGGATGAATTTTAACAGTATCATAAGATCCATCTTTGTGCTTTACTTTAATATTAAAATCTTTCTTGCCTGCTACAGTTAACTCTAAAGCAAGTTTATCATAATTATTAACAAAATGGCCATTAACATTAACTATCTTATCACCAACTTCAACACCTGGAACATTACTTTCACTAATGTATGTAGCATTTAAAGTAACACCTTTTATTAAAGCAATAATAAATAATACAACTATAGCAAGTAAAAAATTAAACATTACTCCAGCAACCATAGTCATAAAACGTTGTAACCAAGTTTTAGATTGAAGCCTTTTATTCTTTGGAATATTTTCATCAGCTTCAACCTCTTCACCAGCCATTTGAACATATCCACCAATTGGTAATAAGCGAATTGAATACTCTGTTTCATCATTTTTGCGATTAAATTTCTTTAGTCGTGGACCCATTCCAATTGAAAACTCATAAACATATATTCCAGCCTTTTTAGCAAACAAAAAGTGTCCAAATTCATGTATTGTTACAGTAATTCCTAGTATAAATATAAAACAAATAAGTGTGATTAAAAATGACATATGACCTCCTATAATATTGTGATAATTAGACTATATGCAAGTATTACAAATATAATACTATCTAATCTATCTAATATTCCACCATGACCAGGCATAATATTAGAAAAATCTTTAACTTTATAATATCTTTTAATAGCCGAAAAGAATAAATCTCCTAATTGGCCAATAATACTTAAAAGTAAAGTAGTAAAAATAATAAGCGATAAAGATATTTGAGGATTAATTACTGTAATATAAAACATTGCACTTACAAATGTCCCCATCACACTACCACCAATAAATCCTTCCCAAGTTTTATTTGGTGAAATACTTTCAAGTAATTTATGTTTTCCAATTAACATTCCAGTCAAATAAGCAAAAGTATCAGTTAAAACAGTTACTAAAAATAAATAAATTATTAAACTTAATCCAATATTACGATAAACAGTAGCTAATAACATCGATATTGAAACAAGTAATACACCACTAATTACATAACAGGCATCATTAATATTATATTCATTTTTTTCTTTGTATAATAACATTGGTACAAACATAATTAAAAGTAAACCCGTAATATACCTTATATCCGCATCAATAGCCATATTTTGTTTTATATTAAATGTAAAATATATGAGTGTTAAACAAAGATATGCAATTAATTTAATAAATATAGGAAAATCCTTTCTTTTAGCTCTAACATTTAAATATTCTCTTAAACCTAACATAGCAATTACATAAAATGCTATTTTAAAGATAATACCTCCATATAAAAAAACTGGTATAGCAAGTAATATAACTACTATCGCACTAATTAATCTTGTTTTCATTTATTCCCTCCATAATTCTCTATAAATATTATAATACAGATAAGAAATTAATACAAGAAAAAAATTGAACTCATATTATAAAAGTTCAATTTTTAATTAATTATTCATTATAATCTAATTCATTACTATATATAGTATCAATAACTTCATTATTATTATCATAAAGTTTTAAAGCTAGCTTATATATTTTAGTATTTTCAAATGTATATTCATTTACATAACGATGTATTGGTGAATCAATATCTACAAAATCATTAAGATCATTTAGATTCATAAAAGTATCCAATGAATACTCAGATTCATCATTTACATTTAATGCAAATAGTTCAGCATGAGTTACTTCCAAAGGCATATTGCTTAATCCTTTTATATTAAAAGAATAATATTGTCCCATTTCTTCGTCATTATCAACTATAAAATTAAACATTTTTACTGTAGGATAACGGTAATCTACTTCATAAATACTTGAAACTTTTAATAGTTCTATAGAATAGCTATCTTCTCCATCTTCTCCATCTTCTCTATTATATAGATACATTTGATAACGTTTATTCATATCATCTTCAACATGCAATGTGTAACTTAATTCTTTGCCTTCATAAACTGTATTTATAATGTCATTATTTTCATCCAATTCATACAATATCATGTAATTGACATTTTCAAAATCTTTAGGTGCTGAAAATGTATAATCAGCAGTTCCATCTTCATTATTCTGTGTATCAACATTCATATCAAATGATGGTTCAGTAATCAAAATACTATATAAACTAAATTCTACATAATCACTATATTTTTGAACACCATTTTCCTCATAAACAATTCTCATTCTATAATATGAATCAAAAGAATCAATCCAACTCATGTTTTTTGGAATAGTCATTGTCTTTTGATAACCATTTTCTGTAGCATAGTGTTCCCAAGTCCCAGTATCAGTAGATAATTTCTCTATTTCTAATAAAGGATCCTTATCTTCAACAAAGTCATGAAAAAAAGCAATACTAGGAACATCTATTACAATATTATAGGTAACATTTTCGTCATTTTCATCAATTTTATGAGTCAATAATTTTGCCTCTAATAAGTTTATTCCTTCCACATTAGAAAAATCACTATATGCTTTTCCATTATAAGTATTTTTATATAATCTTACTTTGAAAAACATAGCTTTATCATTTACATCAGCATATATTCTTTTTTCCCCATTATTATTAATCTTTGAGAAATTATTACCATCAGAAGAGCCATATATTTCTACACCATCATAATCTTCTTCTTCGCCAAAATAGCTATAAGAAATAACATATCGTGTTGGTTCATCTCCATTATCATCATCATAATCAATTGCAACCTCCGGTGCTGAAATATATGTTGCTTTAGTAAATTTAAATAATTGTCCATTTGTATTAAAGTTTGTCCAAGTTTGAATATTTGTACCATTAGCTGATTTTGCTCCAGCAATATCAATAGCTAGTCCACTATTCTTTGCAATTATTTTATAATAACCATTTCCTGCACTTTGAATTACAAATTGTTGACCATCATAACCGTTTGATTTATATAGCTGAACATTAGTCTTTTTTGTTTTTCCTATTCCAGCTACATCTAACGAATAATCATCAATATATAAATTTTTAATACTATAATATCCATTTCCTAAATAACTTACATACCAATGTTGGTTAATTCCATTTGTAAATTGGTTCAATTGAACATTAGCACAGTTTTTAGGCTTATTTCCTTCAAACTCAACTACTTTACTATTTGATAGTTTTGATGATATAACATATGTACCATCTGAAATTGTTTTTGTTCCCTTCACAACCGGTGAGAAAACAAATTTTTGAGCTTTTCCACTATAACCAGTCCAAGCATGAATATTAGATTTATTAACAGCTTGTCTTCCTTTTACTGATGCATATAATCCTGTGTTTCTAGCTATTATATAATAATATCCATCCCCTGCATCTTTGATTATCCAATGCTGTGATTTGTTTGTTTTTTTGTATTTCCATAGTTGAATATTTGTACCATTTTTCTTCTTTGTTCCAGCAAAATCGAGTGCGTAAGAAGTATTTTTGGCACTAACGATACTATAATATCCACTTCCCAAATAAGTTACTTTCCATTGTTGAGATTTACTATTTAACCCATTATAAAGCTGAATATTAGTACGATTTTTCATAGTTCCGCCTGTTACATCTAGTACATAACCATTATGTATTGCGCTTGAAATTGTATATGTACCATTGCTTATTGTTTTACTTGCTGCTTTTACATTAATACCACATACTAAAAATAATGCGAATACTATTAATAAATAATGTAATTTTTTCACTTTCTATACCTCCTATCTTACATTACATTAATATGTTATCACATATATTTTGACAAGTAAATACTTTTTTCTCATTTTATAAAAAAAATAAAAATGACATAAAAATGTCATTATAAACTATCAATATTAACTCTTACTGAGCCTAATTTGTTGATGTAAGCTGATGCTTGTACTAAAGTTCTTATTGCATTTGCAATACTACCTCTTTTGCCTATAACTGAGGCAACATCTTCTTCTTTTACTAATACTTGAATAATTTTAACTTTATCTTCTTCTATTAAGTTAATTTGTACACTATCTTTATCATTAACTAAATTGGATACTAATGTTTTTGTTAATTCTACTAAATCCAACTTACTCACCAGCTTTCTTCATTTTTTCTTCATGGAATTTTTTCATAATTCCTTCTTTACTAAATAAATTTCTAACTGTATCTGTTGGAATAGCACCATTACGTAACCATTTCATTGCTAATTCTTCATCAATTTTAGTTACTGCTGGATCTTCAGTTGGGTTATAATAACCAATTTTCTCAATAAATTTACCATCTCTTGGACTTCTTGAATCTGCAGCTACAATACGATAAAATGGTCTACCTTTTGCTCCCATTCTTTTTAATCTTAATTTTACAGCCATGTATTTCCCTCCATTTCTTTAATCAATTCTATCATATTTTTTTTGACGTGTCAACCTTTTTTTGTTAACAATTAAAAAGTATATTAATCAATATACTCTTCATTAACACTATTATCGATATCTTCTTCTATTTTTTTATCAACTTCATCTTCAATTTCATCCCAAGGATCTTCATCATCTTCAATAGCTATTTTCATTTTAGTTTCCCCTACTATTTCAACTCCTAATTCTTTTTCTATATCAAAAGATATTTTATTTCCATCAATATTTACTCCTGAACAACTTGGTTGTTTTAAAGGGCGAACAATAATATCGGTATCACTATTTAAATCTGCGTTTTCTCTTATTCTTACTGAAAATTCATTACTATAATCTATTTTTTTATTAGCTACCATAGTTTTAGAATCATTATCATATGAATACCAAATATTAACATCATAACTACCATTCACACCTATTTTATCACCTGTTTTATATCCTTTAAAATTATGATTTATTACCCAACACCCTAATATAGTAGATGGTTTATTATTAACTTCTAAAGAATAGTTATCTTTAAAATATTTTTTACCTTTACCGATAATAGCTTTTGTAACAATTTCCTTATATGATGCCATCATATCACTCCTCATTTTAATGTATGCAAATATCCCAAAAAGTTGATTTCAAAAAAAGAATAAGAATAAATCTTATTCAAAATGATGTTTAATAATTCTTTTATTTTTTGGAGGTAACTCCATATAATTACCATAAACACTTGATAATATTTTTTCTGCTTCTTTTGGTATAGGATATTTATTTTTTTCAAACGAAACTATTCTAGGCTTTCCATACCAATTTTTAGGATGTGTTTGCTTCTTATAACTATAATAACTTCCTAAATTAACAATGTATTTGTTATTTTTATTATTATACTTGATAAATGTTTTATTCAAAGTTTTATGTATTCTATTCACAGAAACAAAATTAGATAAGAATTTAACAATATATCCTTTTATTTTTTTTGGTTGTCGAAGTCTCAATTTATATGATAACATACCTCTATTAAGTTTAATAGTAAATGCTTGCATGAATTGTTTCAAACTATTCTTTTTTGGTACATTATCCAACGGAAAAATATCTATTAATGGACCATTATGATCTGTTAAATGTTCAATATGTTTTTGCTTAAAATTACATTTTTTTAAATAGCGAACTTTTATAAATGGTGACCAATAATTATCAATTAAAGAAGAATGTTGTATCTCATAATTTTTAGAGATTTCCTTAGGAGCAATCTTCAAAAATTTTTCATAATCATTGCGTTTCATTAAAAGATCAATATCATCATCCCAAGGTATAAATCCATGATGTCTTATTGCTCCTAACATTGAACCTTCTCCTAAATAATAATTTATTTTATGTTTTTTACATATCTTATCTATTTCTTTTAAAATACTTAATTCTATATTGTGCAATTGACTCATTTCTTGTTCTAATAACATATCCATTTCTTCGTCTTCTTGTTTCTTAGTTTCCACAATATTATATGCAGATACTTCATCATAAAATCCATGCTTTGATTTGCGTTGCTGGATTGGAGGAAGTTTCATATAATCTCCATATATTATAGTTAACAATTTGTCTGAATCATTAGGAACAGGAAACAAAGTATCTTCAAATTGAATATATTTTGGTTTACCATAAACTTCTTTTGGAACGAGTTGTTTCTTTGGATGATAAGAACTTGCAAAATTACACATATATTTATTTGAACTATCTGTATTAATAATTATTTTATTTAATTTATCATATAATTTTTTGTTGGAATAATAGTTAGATTCTATTTTATATAAAATTCTCTTTTTAGTATTTGGTTTAAAATAGTCAACTTTAAATAATAACATATCCCTAATTTTTCTAATTTTTCGATATTTTCTTTCCACTTTCTTTTTATTTATAGTATCCACATAATCCAGTGGAAAAATATCAACATATGGTCCAGAGTAATTATTTGAAAATTTATCTAAATTATTAATAAATCCGTGTTTATCTAAAGATATAACTTTAGAAAAAGGTAAATAATAATTATCATCTTTATGTTCATTCAGTAATTCATATTTTGATGATAATTTTTTATCTGCTATTTCTAAAAACTTTATATAATCTTTTCTGGGCATAACTATATCTAAATCATCATCCCATGGTATAAATCCTTTATGTCTGATTGCGCCTAATAATGTTCCTTCACCCAAATAATATGTAATATTATTATCTTTACAAACTTTATCTATTTCCTTTAATATATCTAATTCTATTAACTGAAGTTGTCTAAGTCTATCCTTACTTATATAATTCTTACTTCTTTTTCTTTGTCTTGATTTCTTTTTAGTAATCAATTTTACAAATGATTTAAACTTTTTTGGTGTTAAGAAATAGATATACATTAACCAAGGAATATGTCTAATTCTTAAATATATATTTTTCTTGGAAACTTGTTTATAATAAGGATTCTTGGACCACTTTGGAAAATGTTGATTAAAAAACTTATTTGCTTTTTTATAAAACTTTATCATTAACTTCTTATCTGTCGATTTTTTTATCAGAAAATTAAGACGAACAAAAATATGTATTTGACATAATCTCTCTGCTACATCTAAAACTTCTTTTTTAGTTGTGTGTGATTGATAAAAATCAAAAATACTCTGTGTAGCTTTAAAAATATCAAAAATTTTCATGCTTATAGTATTTGTAATCGAAGAATTATTTGTATTATAGTAATAATATAAAACTTCATCTAATGATGATATTTTATTTGCACTATATAAAATATTATAGATTACAGCATCATCTTCAAACCATTGATTTATTGGAAAAGAAAAGTTATTTTTGACATACCACTTTCTTTTATAGATTTTATTCCATATATATGGTTTACAATCAAAAAGTATAGTTGGTTCATTTTCAACGTTATTTGGAAACTTGTCTAAATTATTAAAAATATTCTTGTTTTGAATTGATCCCTCATCAAAGGTTGCATAGTCACATACTACAACATCAGAGTTTTCTTTTTTGCCTTTTTCGTACATTAATTCAAACATATTTTCATTAATACAATCATCACTATCAACAAAACCAATATATTCACCAGTAGCTTTCTTAACACCATAATTCCTAGCGTCCCCGGGCCCACCATTATTTTTTATATATGATTTTATTTTATTTGGATACTTTTTAACATATGTATCTATAATTTGTTGACTATTATCAGGGCTTTCATCATTAACAACTATGATTTCATAGCTATCCAATGTTTGATTAATCAAAGAGATTAAACAACGTTCTATATATTTTTCTACATTGTATACTGGTACAATTATAGATACTTTTACTTTCTTTTTCACAACATACACCACCCTATAAAATTACATTAGTTTCATATATATTTTCTTGGTTTCTTCTTTATTTAAACTTACTGGATTATTACTCAAACGTTCTACATTTACAGAAGATGTTAATATATTTAAATCATCTTCTTTTACTATATTACTACAATTGATATCAATTTTATTTAATATTTGTTTAAATTTATTGACTGATTGTTCATGTGTTTGGCATTCAAATAATTTATCTAAATCGTTAAATATTTGATTAAGATATTCTTTTCCTCTCTTATCTATAGTTAAATTCATATTATGTATCATATATTCCCAGACAAATGGCAAACAAAGTGCAACTGAATGTCCATGACTGATACCATACAATGATGTTATTTTATAACTCATAGCATGTGGTGCGGTTGTTTTACTTATATTTATAGCTCTACCACTATAATTTGCTGCTTTTAAGATATCATTATATACCGATTCATTCTGCTTAATATATTGTTCATAGTTTTTTAATACTAGTTTAATTGCTTCTTTTGCATATTTTTTGCTTTCATCAGTTGAATTAACACTCCAATATGATTCTATACCTTGACATAAGGCATCTAGCATGGTTGATTTTTTTTGATATAGTGGTAAACTTACTAAAAATTGTGAATCTAAAACTACATAGTTAGGTAGAATGTAATTACTTGCTACTGAGTACTTTTTATTGTTGTAATAAACAACGGCAAAATGTGTAGATTCACTACCAGTTCCTGCTGTTGTTGGTATAGCTATTAAATTAGTTTTATCATCAATTATTTCTTGTTCTAAATAATTTTTTTTACTATCTAATTTAGCAAATGCTTTAATACATTTAGCTACATCAATAGAACTTCCTCCACCAATAGCTATTATTAATTCACATTGTTTACTGTTGAATAAATTAATTCCCTTAACTACTTCTTCATACTTAGGATTGGCTTGAAAATCTGTAAAAAAATGAATATTTATATTACTGCTTTGTAACAATTTTATAACTGGTGATTCTAATAAAAATTTATCACATACAACTAAAATATTGTTGTATTGTGATAAATTAATAGTTTTATTTAAATCAGATATTTTTTCGATAAACTTTTGCATCTTCCTTACTCCTTACTCCCTGATCAAATTTTTCAATATCTTGTGATACTCTTTCATAATCTTCTAAATTATCTATTTCATCAATATAATGATTAACATATGATTTAGCGCGTATATTCATATCATCTAAAATAGTATTTAAAGCATTTTCAGCATATACTCCTGTGTTACCTTCTTTTACAAATTCATTTACTTTATCAACCCATTTATCTAAATCTTGTCTTGATAATTTATAAAGTGGTTGAAAACAATAGCAATCCTCATCAAAGATATTGATAGATACTTCTTTTAATCTACCATTCTGTACTCTTCCCTTAAAGTCTTTTTGAGGTAATTGTTTTTCTTCATTTATTAAACATAATGATTTGTTATCATCATTTATTATTTCTTTAATTAATCCTTCATCAAATACTAAGTCTCCATGAAGAAGTAAACTATCATCATTAAATAAGTGCTGAGCCAAAAACATAGAATATATATAATTAGTTTTATCATAAATTGAATTGTTTACAAATTCAAAATTACAATCAGTAAATTTAGAACAAGTTTTTTTTTTTTTTTTTTTAAAAGGTCCTGTTGTAATAATAAAATCTTTAATTCCATTTGAGCCTAATATCCTAATTTGACGTTCTAAAATAGTTTCTCCATTATATAGTTTAACCATGCTTTTATGATTAGTTTTAGTAAATTCACCCATTCTCTTGCCAAGACCTGAATTAAATATTATTGCTTTCATTTTAATCACCTAATTTCCAAATTTTTTCATCATAGCTTTTTTATTATCAATAGGAGACACTGTTGGACGACCTAAATCCTTGCGTGATCCTAATTTGGTATAGATAACTAAAGCTTGTAATGAATCTTCTTTTATCTTTTCAACACCTCTTTTTATTTCTTCTTTAGTAGTAGCTTTATAAACATTTTTAAAACCACAACCTTTTAATATCTTCTCAACATCAATGTTGAATCCAACTGTAGGTTGTCCTCCAACCGATTCATGAGCTCCATTATTAATTAATATATATTTAAAGTTTTTATCTGCAACTTGTGGAATTATAGCAAATGAACCCATATGCATTATGAATGATCCATCACCATCTATACAATAGATATTCTTCTTACTTCCTATACTCATGCCACATGCAATTGAAGAAGTATGTCCCATCGAACCTACTGTTAAAAAGTCATTAGAATGTCCTTCTTTTCTTTTTTCACGAAGTTCAAATATTTCTCTTGAAGTTTTTCCAGTAGTTGACACAATAAAATCATCTTTATTTATACTGTTCATAATTACTTCTAATGATTCTTCACGTGTTAAATCATAAGAATTACTAGTTTTAGAACTATCATATTCACTAAATGTTCCTTTATGAACTACTAAAACAATTGGTTTATTATTCTCTTTCATATAGCTATAGCAATAATCTAGTTGTTTTTCGTAATTATCATCTAAAACTAAACATTCAATCCCCATTGTCTTAAATAAATCAATAGTTACTTTGCCTTGCTTTACGTGCTGAGGTTCATCTTTAATACCAGGTTCTCCTCGCCATCCAACAATAAGTAACATAGGAATACTATATACTTCTTCATCTGCTAAAGAAAGTAATGGATTAACTGTATTACCAATTCCAGAATTTTGCATATAAACAACACCAAATTTACCAGATGAAATATGATATCCTGAAGCTAAACCAATTGCATTTCCCTCATTAGCTGCAATAATATTATGTTTTGAATCAGTATTTTCTTTAATACAAGAGCATAAATTTTTAAGCAACGAATCTGGTACTCCTGTAAAAAAATCCAACTCTTTTTTGATTAAATAATCATAAAATTTTTTTGTATTTATCATATTATTTTCCTCCAGGAATAAGCGTTAATATTTCTTTTATTGACATACAGTATTTATCTGCTTCTTTACTACGTCCATTTTTTAAAATGGATTTAGCTGTTTTCATCATAGCAGGATATGCGCTTCTAAGCAAATGATTTGCATGAATGATTATATTTGCACCCCATTTATTTAATTCTTCTTCTGTAAATTCATTATATGCAGTTGGAACAACTATTACTGGAATATCAGTATATTTTTTGCGGAATTTTTTTAAAAAATCTTTAATTTCTTTACCACTTTTTTCTTTACTATGAATCATAATTCCATCTGCGCCAGCTTCAATATATTTTTTTGCTCTTGCAAGAGCATCATCAATTCCCATACCAGCAATTAAACTTTCTAAACGAGCAAAAATTAAAAAATCTCTTGTAGCTAGTGCTTGTTTACCTGCTCTAATTTTTGCAGCAAAATTATCTGGATCATCAAGTGTTTGTTTAACATCAGTACCAAATAAAGAATTCTTCTTTAATCCCGTTTTATCTTCGATAATAATAGCTGATACCCCTAAACGTTCTAATGTTTTAACATTATATATAAAATGTTCAATTTTTCCTCCGGTATCACCATCTAAAATAATTGGTTTTGTTGTAACTTCCATAATCTCATTAATAGTGTTAATTCTACTAGTTAAATCAACTAATTCAATATCTGGTTTACCTTTGAACGTGGAATCACATAAGCTACTTACCCACATAGCATCAAATTCTTTTTTTATACCTTTTTTATCGTCTTCGACACTGGCATTTTCAACAATTAAACCTGTGAGACCATTGGATGCTTCCATTACACTTATATATGGTTTTAAGTGCAAAAGTCTTTTTAATTTACTACGGCGATGATCAGGTGTATTCGTTAACATACGATATTGTTTTTCTAAATCTGTACTTGATACATCTTTAGTATATGGAACTTCTATTAATTGTCCTCCCCACTCTTTTAATTTATCAATTACTTTTTGTCTTACAACACTTTGAATGCCTTTTTGCCAATCATCTCCATGTACTACATAATCTGGTTTGATTGCTTCTAAATTTTCTGTATATTCTAATGTGCTTTGTTTAACTACATCTACTACATTCTTTATATTTTTAAAAACTTGTTTACGACTTTCATAGTCTAATAAAGGAACTCTTTTATATGTAGCAATTGCCTCATCAGTTAACAATCCAATAATTACATCTCCATATTTTGCTCCTTCTTCAATAACATTAATATGTCCTTGATGAATAACATCTGCAGACATTGCAATATATACTTTTTTACTCATTTTCATCTTCCTTTCCAACTGTCCATTTACCATTAACAATATAATTAGCTAATATTAAGCCACTATTACCTTGTTGGTGAGATACATATTTGTCTTTAAATTTTTTTAATTGTTCATAATCATATTTTCCAACATTAATCTTTTGGTACAATGAGTTAAACTTTTTATAGCAGCAACCTTTCATTTCTCTTTTTAAATCAATGTTTAATCCATTGCTTTTTATATATTTTTCATAATCATAAATATAGAAAAATACAGGCTTATTCAAAATAGCTGCCTCAATACTAATTGCTGAATAATCAGTTATAACATAATCTGCTATGGTTAGTAATTCCATAGTAGAAAATTCATGACATTTATATACCCTGGAATCATATACTTTTTCTTTCTTTACTGGATGTGACTTGATAATTAAATTATATTTATCAAAATCAACAGTATCAATTATTTTATCAAAGCTTAAATTTTCTTTTTTACGAAAAGTTGGCGCATATAAAATAACCTTCTTTTTATTTAACTCAGGATATTTTGTTTTAACCTTTTTCATTATTTGACGATTATTATTTATTAGATAATCAATTCTTGGTGTACCAATAGGTTTTACGCATTCTGAAGATACATTAAATGTTTCAGCAAACACCGGTATCATACTAGTTGATCCTGAAATCACAAAGTCATAATTGTTGTGCATATTTAATATCTTAGCTGTCTTTTGATTTCGACCATATTTTTTGCTTAAAGTTTGATAACCAAATTTCTTTACTGTAGCTATAGCATGCCATATTTGAATAATAGTTAAGCTTTTTTTATGTTTTAAAACACTAACACAAATACAATATGAATCAACTACGCAAACTTTAGATGTTGCTAAATGATACATTTGTCTTATTAAATGGAAACAATATTTTATTAAATATTGTTTATTTGTTTTCATTTTCTTACACAAAAAGACCACTTGATAACTACTATCAATTGATTTAATATCTCTACTTAATAGTTTAAAATCTAAACTTGGAACATTTTGTTGTCTGCTAATAAAAACAACTTTTTTTGTATTAGTTGGTAACAATTTAAAAAAGAAATAAACTATTTTTAATATAAATTTAAAAAACCTTAATAACAAATACTTCACAAATGGCCCCCTTAAGACACAACTATTGTGTAATTATATATCACCTATATACATTATAACAAAATATTCGTTATTACACAACAAAATTTGCTATTTTTCACAAATAACGGTCTGATCAAATGCTAATGCACAATAAAAAACTTCAAGTTTTCTTTGAAGTTCTTTATTGATTAATAGTTTCATCACCTAATCCATTAATTGATCCTTGATTAGAAGGATTAGTATAATTGTTTTCTGAATCAGAATCATTATTATTTGTCTGTTCAACATTACTTTCCTCTTCATCATAAACAACATTAACAGTAGGATTAAATAATTCAATAGTTTCCTTAAACCAATTAATAACTTTTTGTTTATCACTATTAAAACTATCTTTTCCATTTTGATTAATTAAATCTTGTACTAACTTATCTTTAAAAGATTTATCAACTGTCTCATAATCAATTGTATTATCAATATTTGAATCAATCTCTTTTTTATCATGTCTAAAAGAGTATTCTATACTTATTTGCGTACTATCTAAACCATTTGTTAAATTAATAAGATAACTTGTTTTTTCTGGAAGTTGTGTCTTTTTAACATTGACATCTAAATATTTGTTGTTAATGTTTAATTTGATAATATATTCAGATTGTTCATTTTTAGTAAACACAAGAACTTCTTTTAAATCTGATCCTTGTTTTAAAGAAAACTTAACAAAACCATTTTTAAATCCTTTAGTATATATATCAAAAGTCATTGTATCTATTTTAACTGTTGTTTTTTTCTGTTTTAATCCTTCCAGTGTTTTATCCAATTTTTTCTTTACTTTTTGTTCCTTTTTTGATTGCAATTTAGCCATAGAAGATATATATTTCTTTGATTTAGATAAATATTTAACTAAATCATGTTCAATGGTTTTTATGTTATCATTATTAATAATTATCTCATTTTTCGTAACTTCCATATCTATACCATTAACGGTTGTTAGTTCCTGATAAGATTTAAAATAGCTCTCTTTAAGCGCTACTCGTAAAGCATTCTTTAATTCTTTAATAACTGTTATGTACGCACTAATATTTTTACTATCTGAACTAAAATAATCACTATATTTATTCTTCATTTTAACATAATTACTTATTTTATTATCTAAAACATATACATTTTTCTTTTTGCCATAAATATTACTACTAAATACACTGTTGTTATCATATTGGAAAGATACATCACCAGCAAATTCACTGTTTGTATAATCCATTGTCATATCAGTAAAAAAAGCTACTTTGCTTAACAAATTCATAATTTCATCATTACTATTTACAGATTTATTAGTTGAATATTTAATATTATATTTTCCATTTTTACGAAGTTCTGAAATAGGCAATGTTGCTTCATCATATAAAGTATCTATCGAATTCATAAAAATTGTCTTAGGAGTAACAAATACTTTATAATAAAATAAACAACTTAAAATTGCGACAAGAATTATTGTCAAAAAAAAGCATAGTACAATAATTAAACTAGTATGATCTTTTTTCACATGTACACGTTTAGGTTTTTGATCACTAGTTGTTTCATTCTTACCATTTTCATCTGTTTTTTCTTCTGGTTTTTTCTTTTTTTTAGGCACTTCTGCACCACATATCAAACACACAACTTGTCCTTCAGCAATATCATTACCACATTTTTCACATTTCATATGTCTCACCTATTATAAATATTACCATATTTTTGCTTTTTTTGAAACAATTCTTAATAAAAAAGTTTAAATAGTTGTAATTTCACCATTTAAACTCCATGTTTTGATATCAGTTATTAAAACATTTACTATCTTACCAATATATTTTTTATCAGCTTTTACATTTACCAATTTCATTGTATCAGTATAACCCATAAGCATTCCTTCTTTATCACTTTCTCCTTCAATTAAAACTGGAACTATTTTATTTAAATACTTTTGATTATTTATATTGGCATATTTATTCACCAATTCATTTAACTTATATAATCTCTGTTCTTTTTCTTTTAAAGAAATATTATCTTTCATTTTAGCCGCAGGCGTTCCAATACGAGGTGAGAATATAAAGGTAAATGCAGAATCAAATTGGCACTTCTTTACAACATCTAATGTATCTTGAAAATCAGATTCTGTTTCACCTGGAAATCCTACAATGATATCAGTTGTAATTGATACATTGGGAATTTTTTTCTTTAGTTTATTAAATAAATCTAGATATTTTTCTTTTGTATATCTTCTTCCCATTAATTTTAAAATGCGATCAGAACCGCTTTGTAAAGGAAGATGAATATATGGCATAATATTATCATATTTAGCAATTACATCAATCATTTCATCATCAAAATCCCAAGGATGACTAGTAACAAAACGAACTCTTTTTATACCTGTTAAAGCAACTTGTTCAAGTAAATCACCCATTTTATAATTAGCATTTAAATCTTTACCATATGCATTAACATTTTGCCCTAATAAAGTTACTTCTAAATATCCTTTATCTACTAAATCTTTTACTTCATTAACAATGTCGATAAGTTTACGACTACGTTGTTTACCACGGGTATAAGGAACAATACAATAAGTACAAAACTTATCACATCCATACATTATATTAACCCATGCCTTATATTTAGAATCACGTTTTACAGGAATATTCTCAACAATATCTCCTTCAATACTTTCAACATCAATATTTTGACAGCTATTTTTTAAACTAGTATTTAAAATATCTGGCAATCGATCAATATTGTGTGTCCCAAAAACAATGTCAACCCATTTATATTTATTTTTAATTTCATCAACAACTGACTTCTCTTGAGCCATACATCCACATATTCCTGTAATAATATTTGGTTTTGTCTCTTTCAAATGTTTAACACGGCCTAAAAAGCCAAATACTTTATTATGAGCATTTTCTCTTATCGCACAAGTATTTAAAAGGATTAAATCTGCTTTTTCAAAATCATCAGTTTCTTCAAAACTCATATCTTCTAATAAGGCTTTTATATTTTCACTATCATGAACATTCATTTGACATCCATATGTTTTAATATAGTATTTTTTATCTTTACCAACATTAGATAGATTCTCATTTTTTACATATTCTCGTGTTTCTACTATTTTATTTGTTCTTTTTCTCGCTTCCTTTAAATCAGGTGTTTTCATACTATCACTTCTTCCGTTATAAATAATACCATAATAAATGCAAATAATCAATAAAAAGAACTCACTTCTCTTCGTGAATTCTCTTTAAATCTTCTTCTATTTTTTTACCATACTCAATTGATTCATCATAGATAAATTCTAATTCTGGAATATGACGTAATTCCATACGATCAGCTAACTGTTTACGAATAAATCCTTTTGCTTTACTTAGAGACGCTAAAGTTATATCACGATATTCATCATTTAAGATAGTAACATATACTTTGGCATAACTTAAATCATTTGTGATTTTAACTTCCGTAATTGTTACAAACTTAATATGTTTATCTTTAATTTCTGTTTCTAAGATATAACTAATTTCACGCATCATTGTATGATTTAAACGATTTATTTTATTGTTTTTCATCTTTTAACCTCAACCATTTCGTAAGCTTCAATAACATCTCCAACTTTTAAATCACTATAATTAACAATTGTAATACCACATTCTAATCCTTTTTTCACTTCTTTTACAGTATCTTTTTCTCGTTGAATAGAATTAATCTCACCATCATAAATTACTTTACTATCACGAATAACTCGAACTTTTGAATTTGATTTAATAATACCATCCAAGACATATGAACCTGCAATAGTACCAACTTTAGAAAATTTAAATAATTGTCTTACTTCCGCACTACCAATTACTTTTTCTTCATATTCTGGATCAAGCATACCTTTCATAGCAGCTTCCATATCTTCAACTGCTTTGTAAATGATATCATATAATCTAATTTCAATCCCTTGTTCTTTTGCATAATCTCTTATAGAATTAGTAGGTCGAATATTAAATCCAATTAAAACTGCATTCGAAGCATTAGCTAAAACTATATCACTTTCAGTAATAGCTCCTACACTACTTCGTACTACTTTAACATGAACACCTTCTACTTCTATTTTTTCTAAACTATTTTTTACTGCTTCAGCAGATCCATTAACATCAGCTTTAATAATAACATTTATTTCTTTAGTACCTTCTTGAATTTTAGCAAAAACATCTTCTAAAGATACACTTTTCTTAGCATTAGCTTTTAATCTTTCTTCTTCTTTACGAGCTAAACCAATACTACGTGCTTGCTTTTCTGTTTCAAAAGCCATAAATTTATCACCAGCTGCTGGTGTTTCATTAAGACCTGTAATTGTAACCGGTTGACTTGGTAACGCTTCAGTGATTTCTTCACCCTTATCATTTTTTAAAGTACGAATCTTACCAAAAGTGGTTCCAACAACGATAGGATCACCTAATCTTAAGGTACCGTTTTGAATTAAGATAGTTACAACTGGTCCTAAATGTTTATCAAGTTCTGATTCTACAACGCTACCAATTGCATATCGATTAGGATTTGCTTTATATTCTTCCATTTCTGCAACTAACAAAATATTTTCTAGTAATTGTTCAACACCATCACCGTTTTTAGCTGAGATGTTTGTAAATACTGTATCTCCACCCCAACTATCCGGAGTAAGTCCATATTCTGCAAGTTCACTCATTACTTTTTCTGGATTAGCTCCAGGTTTATCTATTTTATTAATAGCTACTAAAATTGGTACGTTAGCAGCTTTTGCATGATCGATAGCTTCTTTTGTTTGTGGCATAACACCATCATCGGCAGCTACTATTATAATAACAATATCCGTAATACTTGCACCTCTAGCTCGCATTTCCGTAAAAGCAGCATGTCCTGGTGTATCAATAAAAGTAATTAATTT
>CACZQD010000065.1 GCA_902783215.1 uncultured Erysipelotrichaceae bacterium | reverse complement strand
TCAGACTGTTGACAAATAGGTATAGATTTTACTTATTTGTCATTTTTTATTAAGTTTTAATTAAAATAGTCAAATATCCTAATATATTTCTATATTAGACATAATGATGTAATGCAAATTTCTTAAGATTCATACACGCATAAAGGAGAGTCAACTCACGGTGGACTCTTTCTTTTGTTCTGAAGTATGTTTTCCTTAACCCATACTTCATTTTACCATCTGCAAAGACCCTTTCTATATGTTGTGGCCTTCCTTTGTATATTTCTTTTACATCTAAATGATGTCTATATTCATTTGTCATTTCTTTATATTCCTCCCATACATGTCTTAAGATTTGTTTGTATTTATTATTTGTACATTGATTTTTAAATGGACAATTTGAACAATCTTGTTTATTGGCTTTATATATTATATATCCATTTTTATCTATTCTTCCTGTGTTTATTAAATCTTTTTCATTTGGGCAAATATAAATATCGTTGTATTCATCATATACAAATTCATATTTTTTTAAATATCCTTTTCTATATCCTTTCCTTGTATACGGAAAAGTAGGTATCATTTCTAAATCTATTATAGTCTTACATATATGATTTGTTAAGTAAGCTGCATCTCCTACAAAGTAATCTATTTCAGATATATCAAAGTGATTACATAAATTTTCAAATGATTGATAGAAGGACACTGAATCATGAACATTGCTTCCATTTGTATCTGTTGTTAATATATAATTATTATTGTCACATATTACGCTTGTATTATATCCAAACATTTTTTCTTTATCACTTTTATATAACATTCCTGCATCTTTATCTATGTCGCTTACTATTACTTCTTTTGTTCCTATTACTTCTTCACTTTCTACTTCTTCATTACATTTAACTATTTTTTGTACTTCTTCTAAATATTCTTCATCAGTTAAATCTTCTTCTTGTAATCCCTTTAATGCAATTTCCAAATCTAATTCCTTTTGATATTTCTTTACTACTATTTCTTTCATTTCTTTATGGTTTTTCTTTTTGTTCGCATATGCCTTTGTATGAGTCGAATCTATATATACACTTGTCATATCTAAGCAATCCCAATTTACCAACAAATCAATTACTTTATCAAATACCGTTTCAAGTAAGTCTTTTTCTAACTTACAAAACTTCCTTTTATAATTTTGTGAATACGTTGAGTGATCTGGCGTCTTCTCATCTATATCATATCCTATAAACCATTTATATAAAAGATTATAATTTAATGCTTCATATGTTTTCCTTAAACTATCTTCATTAAAAAGAAACTTTAATATATGAATTTTTATTAAAACTACAGGATCTATACTTTTTCTTCCTATTTTTGAATATAGTTTTTCTACTTCTTCATATATAAAGTTCCAATCAAAATGTTTTTCTATTACTCTTAAAAAATGATTTTCTGGTATCATTTCTTCCATATTAATCAATTGCGTTTTAAATTGTTTGGTTAAATTCTTTGTCATTGACATATTCTCACTTCCTTATTTCAACCATATATATTATACCATTTTTCCATAAAAAAAGCGAGTTATCAATGACCTATAATTTGGTTAAAATAAGGTTAACTCGCAATATAATTATATAATATTTTTCCTAAAAATAAAAGACTATTAACAAAATTTATCTTTTTTTATTTGTCAACAGTCTGAAATAAGTCGAGTGACTTATTTTTTTATACTTGCTTCAATAAATGAATCAAATAAAGGATGTGGTTTAGTAGGTCTTGATTTAAATTCTGGATGAAATTGACTTGCTATAAAGTGTTTGTGTTTAGGTAGTTCAATTATTTCTACTAAATTAGCTTGTTCATTTATTCCAGAAAATACCATACCATTTTGTTTTAATATTTCCTTATAATGGTTGTTAAATTCATAACGATGACGATGACGTTCTAGTATTTTATCTTGTTTATAATCCTTATAAGCTAGTGTACCTTTTTTTAAAGTACATTCATAATTACCTAATCTTAATGTTCCTCCCATATTGATTACTGATTTTTGATCAGCCATTAAATCGATAATTGGATTTTTACACATAGCATCAAATTCAGTTGATGAGGCATCTTCAATATGACAAACATTACGAGCAAATTCAATAACAGCTAATTGCATACCTAAACATATTCCTAAAAATGGTATATTGTTTTCTCGTGCATACTTAATAGCTTTTATTTTTCCTTCAATACCACGAGAACCAAAACCACCTGGAACAATAATTCCTTTAGAATTTTTAAATACTTCTTTTAGGTTAGTATTATGATTTTCTAACTTTTCAGAATCTATCCAATTAATATTGATTTTAGTATTATATTTATATCCTGCATGACGTAATGATTCGGCAACTGATATATAAGCATCGTGTAGTTCAACATATTTACCTACTAAAGCAATTTCAATTTCTTTATTTAAATTATCTACAGTTTCAATTAAATTTTCCCAATATTTTATATCAGCTTTTTTAACTGGTAATTTAAATTGTTTTAAAACAATTTCATCAAATTTTTGATTATAGTAATTTATTGGTATTTGATAAATATTTTTAACATCAATTGAGTCAATAATATTTTCTTTATCTACAGAACAGAATAAAGCTAATTTATTTTTAATAGCATCAGATGTAGGAAAAGGTGCACGACATACTAAGGCATCTGGCCTAATACCCATATTTCTTAAATCTTTCACACTATTTTGAGTAGGTTTAGTTTTAATTTCATCAGAACCATAAATAAAAGGTAAAAGGGTAGTGTGAATAAAGAATGTATTTTCACTTCCTTTTTCATATTGAATTTGTCTTAAAGCTTCTATAAAAGATTGAGATTCAATATCACCAACAGTACCGCCAATTTCTGTTATAACTATATCCGCACCACTAGATATACCAGCTTCATACACCTTATTTTTTATTTCGTTTGTTATATGAGGAACCATTTGAACAGTAGCGCCCAAATAATCTCCTTTTCTTTCTTTTTCAATTACTGAAGAATATATTTTACCACTAGTAATATTAGAAGTATAGTTCAATTCTTCATCGATAAAACGTTCATAATGACCTAAGTCTAAGTCAGTTTCACATCCATCATAAGTTACAAATACTTCACCATGTTGAATAGGGTTCATAGTACCTGGATCAACATTAATATAATGATCAAATTTTTGCATAAATACCTTATAACCTCTCGATTTTAAAAGTAGAGCAAGGCTAGATGCAGTAATACCTTTACCAAGTCCTGAAACTACTCCTCCCGTTACAAATACATATTTTGTCATAAAAATACCTCCTAAACATAAAAAATACTAGAGAACTTACTCTAGGCTCTTTTTCATTATAACAATAAAAAAACTAATTTGTAAATACTTTTTTTATAAAAGTTAATGATTAGTCAAATTAAATAAAAAAAGTATTTATTTTAATAATTATATTTGATATAATTAAAATAGTCACCCCTAAAACATGCTGATTTAGTTTAGTGGTAAAACAGATGCATGGTAAGCATCAGAGGACTGTTCAATTCAGTCATTCAGCACCACTTTAACACTAACCCCTTGTAAATCAAGGGTTTTCATAAAAAAAATACTTTTTACATCTTATTTACATCTTATTTTTACGATGCAAATAATTTTTTTGCCTTTTTTTATGGTGTTATTAGATTGTTTAAAATATTTACTGCATTACTTTTTTTAGACGGAAACATATTTAATATTTAATCATTAGGTATTGTAAAAAAGAAGATTTTATGGTATTATGTATTTAGCAAGAAAACTTGCATAAAATAAAAAAGGATACATTTGATTGCGAGAATCAGACGTAATCCCTTAATTTGGATTCATCTGAAATCAACTAAATTGAAATCAGATGTTTTTTCTATTTTAGAAGCAAAATCATTACAACTAAGAATAATAGTAATATTATAATAAATTGAGAAAATTCTCTCTTTGTCATAAATATCACCACCTTTCTATTATATAAGATATTAGAAAGGGAAAACACCTGATATATTTCAAACGTATCCATAAACATTATACCAAACAATTGTACTATATACAATGGAAATGGTATAATTTTTGCATAAAGATTTACCTTGCTAAAATTATATGGTAAAATTAATTCGTAATAAAGAATATGGGTGATAATATGAAAAAGAATAAAAAATAGCACAAACAAATGTTCAAAGAGGTGGCAATTTTAGTTGCCGACACCCCAAGTTATGGGAATATATAAAGGTAAAAGAGCTGTTCCTGTTGCTTTGTTGATTGAAATAGGTAAGAAATATAATTATTCAGCTGACTGGATTGTTGGTCGTAGTGATGATAAATTTTTGAAATAGTTCTTTGAAATAGATTGAGTAAGATGATGAAAATATGATAAAATAAAGTTGTTAGGGGAGAACATATGGTAAAAGTTATATTTATGGGTGATTCCATTGTTCAATATATGCCTTATACAATTGATAAGTCAATGAAACGTGGGTTTAATGTACCTATGATTTCACCAAAATTATCTAATTATGATATAGTATATTATATTTGTGGTATTGAAAATATAGGAATTGGGTCTTATCATAATTACATATGGAATCAAATTAGTAATAAGGAAATTGATTGTTATATGTTGTTAATAGGTATAAATAATATATTACGACCTGATTGTGACTATGATGGAAAGCAAACATTATATGATATTTTAGATAAATTGAGAAACTTTATTGAAGATATTATGAAAAATGGTAAAGCATTATTCGTTCAATCTATATATCCAACTGATAAAATTAAAATAAATTCACAAATTATAAAAATAAATGAATTTATAAGTAACTATTGTAAAGAAAATAATATATGTTATATTGATATGTATAATTTGCTAGTTAGTAATAATGGTAAAATAAATCCGTTGTATAGTGATGATGGTATACATCCTAATGAATATGGATATAGAATGATAATTAATGAAATGTCTAATAAAATTCAACAAAATAACAAGCGATTCATTAAGAGGATAAGTTACAAAAGAGGTGAATAATATAATGAGTTTTTATAATAGTGTACAAAGTAAAATGTTTGCACGAAGATTCAAATTAGTTAAATCAGATACTAATGATATAAAGGATAAAGAACTGTCTTGTGTTCATCCAATAAATACAAATAAGAAATCAGTATTCTATGATAAAAAGCAAAATGAGATTAGTAAGAGATTTACTTTAGTTAAGAAAATAAAATGATGCTAATTGTTTAGGTGGTGAATTAACATGAAAATATGGACAGGTATTTTTATTGATCTAAGTGAAATAAATAGTTTAAAATTATGGATAGAATCTACTCCTGAAAGTTTTACTGATAATCATGATAAAGAACAGTACAACATTGATTTAATAGCGAGTAGAGTAGTTTTAAATAATATTAACAAATTATATCAATTTATTGAAGAAACAACTTTAAAACAAGTAGATGTAAGTTCTAATAGTTTTGATATAGGAATGTTAGAAAAAGAAAAACATGATTACTACAAACAATTAGTTAATAGTATATTAAAATCAAATATAATGAAGTACTATAAAGTTGGGTTAGAAGAAGAAAAGGGTAAACATAGTATATCTGAAGATAAGTGGTTTAGGGGGAATTTGGCTTGTAAGCAATACTTTGAAAAAGTTAAAAAATATGATTTAGTTGATTATGATAAAGCTAATAGGAAATATAGTTGAAGGAGAGATAGTATATGAGCGAAAAAAAATATGATGTAGCTAGATCTATATCACAAGCAATGCAAGATAAAGAACATTTGAAACGAACTGGTGCAATACTTAAAAGAATGATTGATGGTGAACCTAAAAATATTAATCCAATTAAAGAAATGCCCATTCCTGAAATGACATTATATAGTGTACATGGTCAGTATTTCGAAACAGAATTAGAATTAGAACAATATTGTAAAGATAAAAACATTGATTTAAGTCATAGCTATGTAAATGAGTATTATCGTGAATTTGCAGGTAGAAATGATGTTATTCGTAGATTAAAAAAGGGTAAGATAGGAACATTTTATACAGTTTCTGATACAGATGGATATGGAATATATAACTATGATAGAAGTATTTATCGTGGTGAATTTGTTTGGGAATATAATTATGGTAGTTTAAGTGATTGGTATAAAATATTTAGAGATAAGGGGATTGTTTTTGAAAATGATATTTATTTAAAAGAAGAAGATAGATATAATAGAATAATAAAGGAATTAAAGAAAATTGATAAAAAAAAACAAAAAAGATTAGAATTAAAAGAGATTAATTAAAATGGCAAAATAAATATAACCAATAATAATAAATTTTAAAACTGATTTACTTTGAGAGATAAATGTGTTAAAATTAATTTGTAATAAAAAATATAGGTGATACGTCATGAAGAGAATAAAAAATAGGTTAAAAACGATAATACAAACAAATGTTCTGGGGGGGGGCAACTTTAGTTGCCGACACCCCAAGTTATATAAATGGTTAATTAGTAACCTAAAAGCATTATTTATCGGAGGAGCAATATCGTTTGTCGTAACAGCCTCAGCAACTGTAATACTTCATAGTAGACAGGTTAGGTATAAGAATGATAAGAGTGTGGAGCAGGCAATAAATGAACTGTATGAAAAAGCTGAACCTATAAAAATGAAAAAGATGGGTTGTGATGGGTGTACAAAGTTAGAATATTTAGAGAGTACAGGAACACAATACATTGATACTGAAATTAAACATGAAATTGATATTGGAGTTAATATGACATTTAGTCAAGGAATGACTGGTAATGAAATGTATCAAGGATGTATGGAATATATGTGGAGTAAAAGATTCTATCTCCCTTATTTTAGAACGGATAATGGCATGGCATATGGATATAACAACAATTATTATAACACAGGGATAAAAATTACATTGAATGAGAAATATAACACTTTATTTAATTATTTAAATGATAGAAAGGTTATATTTGATGGTGTATTGGTTGGAGATAATTTACCAGTTTATGAAACAAATCTTGTTTCAATTTATCTTTTTGCAGCTAATAATGGTAGGGATCAAGTATACAATTACATGAATCAATTAAAAATCTTTGAAATTAAGATTTCAGATGAAGATACTATAGTTCGCGACTATATTCCAGTTCTTGATAAAAATAATCGCCCATGTTTATTTGATAAAGTAAGTAAAACATGTTTTTACAATCAAGGCACAGGAGAATTCTTATATGGATAAAAAATAAATATGGATCAAGTTGATCCATATTTTATTATACAATTATATCAATTTA